>NZ_JAKZGG010000020.1:0-63853 GCF_022549455.1 Acinetobacter sp. NIPH 1852
GCCAGTTTTACCCATTTGCACGTAGGTATTTTTCCTGAAACAACTTGCTTTGCCCACTTGTTTGCTATGTCAACGTTTGGGAAAGCTGTCATTTCGGCCTCGTCACATATTCAATACCTTTGCAAACGGGTTATCTTTTGGTTTGCCATTTCCACCAGTTAAACGGCTACGAGATGACGGATCCAAACCCAGCAATGAACCGAAAGTAACCATCTGTTTTGATGCTTCGTTTAGCACTGTTAAAGCCGGATTTTTTATAACGCCACCTTGATCATTTGTCATCGTAACCCCGAACAAAGCTACTTCTTTTTGGGCTGAACGCCAGTTGTGGTAAGCAATACAGAAAGCTTCAACATTGTGCATATCAGTAATCCGAAGCACTTTGTTTTTCAGTAACTCCGGAATCACCGAACGCCACATCATGGCTGCATGCTCCATTGGAGTGATGTACTCAGGAACCTCGATATCTGTAACTTCAGAAAACTCAGGCGCATTATTATTGAGCAGTCGCTTACCTTTGTTCCCAGATGCCTGTTTGGTCTCTTGCGGTTTGGGCTTTCTACCTCGCCCAGGAACAGATGCAATTCCACTCATTTGTCAATACCCTGAATTTTTAATTTCGCGCACGTAAAGATGTGACTAGGGGGGCGGTCATTTACGGCGGAGGCCTGAACTTTTTACCTCCCCCCTCCCATCACGGCGATTTTTGCACCGTTCTTGTGCATTTTGGAGATATAAAAAAGCCCATCAATTTCTTGACAGGCTTAGTTGCAAACCGAACTATCACGGCGATCATGGCTCACTCGAGGCGTGGCTCTTTCCCTTATTGCAATCGGTACTCGACAGGTAGTCCAGAACATCTAAGAACTAAGATTCAAATGCATCTTTATAAAGTTCAAAGAATTTATTCTTGGGCATAACTCCAAGATGTCCATTAGGTTTCACGTAAACCATATCGTCAATATTAGCTTCTTCGTTATAGTCTTCTGTCTCGACTTGAAGTTTGTTTGCGCCAATTAATATCTTGTCTTGTTGATGCTTTTGCTTAAACCATGTAGGCAGACTAGACCAATTGCTTTTAGCCAAATCCAATAATCTTTTAACCTCAAACGCATCAACTGTATGTTCGATGGTGATACATTTCATGTCTTACTATCCTCTTTCGCAGTCTTCTCTTGGTGACACGGCGCACATAACGACTGTAGGTTGTCTAGATCATCTGTGCCGCCGTTCTCTTTAGAAACGATATGATCGACATCAGTGGCTTCAACAATCTCACCTTTTGCATAATGCTTAACACATAGATAACCATCACGCTGCAATACTTTCTCTCGCAACAATCGCCATGCATGTCCGTATCCGCGCTCTGTCGTTGAACCTGAGCGCTGTGGCCGCTTATTCCAATTACTGCGTTGGTCGGCATGGTCATCACAGTAGCCATGCTGGCTTCTTGACTTCACTATGTTGGGGCAACCATATTGTCTGCATGGTCTCGACATGACTAATCATCCAAAGAATCAGGCTGTTTATCGTCATCAGGTTCATCAGTGATTAAGCAGATCAATTCCTGAATATGGGCAGACTGGTTAACATTAATCTGTACTAACGTTTTGATTGTTCCGATCAGATCGTTTTGGTTTTGCAGCAACTGTTGGTGTTGGTTCAGGATCTGATTGTTTTGTTCCAGCACCAGTGAGAGCATTGATTGCTCGCTTGATAGATTCGCTTGATTTTCTTGCTTGCTCATGCAACCACTCTCTCCGCTGTTCACAGCCCTGACAATTGACAAACTTCATTGATCAATCCTCATATAGATATAAAAGAAAAGGACTCACCAATATCTAGTATCTGGTGAGTCCTCATGCGCCGTAATACGTTCGGCTAAATTGAGTATTGTTAAGCTTTATTTAAACCTTCCACGCCACAGCGCTGACGATCTGCTGTTCGCTTGTTGAATAAAGCTAAAGCATTTCCCATATGTGTAATGGCTTGTTTGTTTTCATCACATGGAATGCTGTCGTCTAAGATTGTGGTGCGGTGGATCAGGACAGCAAGCAATGCTTCATTGGTAATACCATTAACGCCGTGCTCTTTGACTGGTCCTAACTGGAATTGAATTGGTAGCGTTTCACTACCTGCAAAAACGTCATAGAAATGACCAGGAGTAAGTTCAACTGTTTCTGTTGGAGTTTCCAGCCAAATATTATGCGTAACCATTACGCCGTTCGGATCAAAATGAATGCTCTCGCTATTCACTGTATTTTCATTTTCTGACATTAGGCACCTATTACAGGAAATACTAAACCCAACCAATGGCAAGGTATAAATAGAAACTGGATTGCCACAGATGGATTACGGTACTGTGGCCTACCGCTACTCAACACAAATGCCTAATCAAAGTTAGCTATTGAATAGACCTTATATTTTTCGCTCTCATTGGTCGGGGTGTCACCCACAACTTATGGCTCTGAGGCTAACTCAACATGTGACGAAATCATGTTGGATTCAAACCGATTTATACGGCTGGTTTCTGCATCCCACCGTTTGCGCGAATAGCTTTCCTAATATAAAAAAGCGTCACAAATCCAAGTTACCTATAAAGGCTAACGTTCTTTCATAGCTTTTCTCCAGACATAAAAAAAGCCCCTCATATGAGGAGCTTTAATTCGTTGGTCTCGGTTCAACCGTAATACGACCAGTATATAAATACTGTACCTGAGTCAGCAGATAAATGCTATTAGTTTTTCCACACTTCTTTGTAAGTATCATTTTTATACTTATTGATAGCCTTGCCTGCTTCATCAATGGCTGACTCAATAGCCATAGACATAAGGTTTTCATATGGCTTCCACGTTTGACGGTATGCATTAACAGACATTTGATGTGATTTAAGACCAGCATAGGATAAGCGACCTTTGTTTGTGTAATCTTCTTCTAACGACGGATCAAGCGCAAAATCTAAAATCATTCGGGCAATAAGCCATGCTAGATGATATATAGCCACACCTTCTGGCTCCCTCTTCTTATCATGTAATGCATTTTTAATCATGATATTGGCAAGGTGATCACGGACATACTCATAATCGTCTTTAGAATTACCGTTATAAATAATCAGGGCTGTTACCGACTTCGCTAGCTGAGTATCCATTGCTGCGATGGCACCTAAACGATCCTGATAATCTAATGGCCTCTCACCAGTGCCACGAACGGACGGCGATAAATTAGGTGAACTCGCAGTTAGACCACTAGTCAACCATTCAAACTCTTTGAATTTTTCAATTGCTGCTGCTGAAATCATGCCGTCACCTTTAAAATTCTAAACCGTTCATTTTTAAAACTGTGTAGCAAATAAGAGCCACACTAGCGAAAATCCAAAACCCGAATTTATCCATCACATTCCCCATATCAACATAGCTGCATCACGTTGTTCTTGGTTAGATCGTTGAGGCCATCCTGTAATGCGTTTAAAATCGTCTGAAGAAAGTTTTGATCTAGTTGGTTTAACTAATTGAACTGGAATACCCATGCTTTCTATAAGCTGGGTGATTAATTTACCTGTTGCGTGATTCTCCCCTACATTCTTTGCAATACGCTCACCAGCTGACTTTGTTTGCTTTGGTCTGTAATGAAAATTTGCCTTCTCATTTAACCAACCTGCTTCAACAACAACTTTCTTGATTACGGCGTACTCTTTTTCAATTAGGTTTTTTAACTCAACAAATGTCAGATTATATAAAGCTAGTCCTTGAGAACCTTTTAACGCCACACCTGATTTATCAAGATCAGGATCTATGCCTATAATTAGATCACCCATATACTGACTCCCAATCCTGAATTGACTGCCACAAATCATCCTTGCAAATATTTCTACCGCTTGCTTTGATGCGATAAGGCTCATCTTCAAAAAACATAGTTTTAAATTCAGTTCTGGCACAATCAATCCCATCAAGTTCATTGATTGTACTTAATGACTCAACTACACGTCTAAGCTCAATCAGATCAACAAAATACTTTTCCCGATCCTCTGGACTAATCGATACAGCATTTTGACCACACTTAAACTCAAAACCATCATTCCATTCAGTAGCATTAGATGGTGCAGAATTAATAATATTGACGGCGTAATCTAGGTCGTGATTTTTAATTAAATCTACTGCTTTCATTAACATTGTCCTCCTTTACCACCCACCAACATTGACCAGATTTGATCAGCGCGATTTTTTTCTTCATTGGAAACAAACTTGCAACTGCCTTTCCGTCCACCACAGTAACCGCCGCAAGAACCACATTTTCTCTTCTTTAGATTTTTACTCATGCACCACACCCTCTCACTGCCACACAAAACAACATCACCAAAACAAATAACAGAACTTTATTAATCGACTTTGAAACATCATGCTCGATCACGCTGCATCCCCCATATTTTCAAGGCTTTCTAACTGGTGACTCGCTACATTGGAAAAACGGCTATATTCAAGTTCAGAACAAAGGAAGGTTTTACCCACTGCGCCGTCACGACACTTAGCGGCATTTACTTCAAGTAAGCCCAAAAATTTAGATTTGTCTTGGTTGTAGTATTCATCTCTGTATAAAAACAAAATCACATCTGCATCTTGCTCGATTGCACCAGATCCACGTAGGTCAGACATAACAGGGCGTTTATTAGGACGTTTCTCAACATCACGGCTTAACTGTGACAATGCGAATACAGGACAATCAAACTCCATCGCAATGCCTTTTAAACCGTTCGACACATGGGTTAATCGATCATTCTCAGATGCGCTTGATGGTAAATTTGGAGTTTTAATCAGTTGTAGATAATCAACAAAGATTGCGCCAATAGATCCATGTTGTTTTTTGGTCTGACGTGCATGACGGCGAATATCAAATAATGTGACATTACCGTCGTGCATTTGAATTGGGGCTTTCTCTAAAATCATTGTTGCTTGTTGCAACCCCTGCCAATCTTCAGGACGAATATCAGCAGACTGTAGGCGACTCAATTCAACGTTACCCATTGCAGCCATGAAACGCCGTGCGATTTTTTCTTTCTTCATTTCGCATGATTCAAACAAAACAGGCTTAGCTAAATTAGTTGAGATGTGTGCAGCGATATTTTGAGCAAATGCAGTTTTACCCATTGATGGTCGTGCAGCGATAATTATCAAATCACCTGGTGCGACTTCATTTAATTTTGAATCTAGACCGAAAAAGCCTGTTGTTACACCACGAACCTTGTATGTACCCTTTTCCTTTTCTTCTTGTATCTTTGCAATTTCACTAAATACATTGATTGCAGAATGGACAATGTGTTCAACACTATCAGCATCATTCCCAGTACCAATGCCACCAAGCAAACTAGTTGCCTTTGCGATCGCATCATCAGCAGATCCATTACTTAGATCATTCGCCAAGAATTTTGTTTTCTCTGCGGCATCACGTAAATCACGGCGAGCTTTCAGATCCTGCAAATGTTTTAAATAATCTGGAAAATTCGTTAATTGGGAAATGGGTGCATTAGACAAAAAATCTAGCAAATATTTTTCATTAATACCTGATGCGGATTCACCCAATGATTGAATGCCACCTAAGAGCGTAACGCAATCAACTGCTGATCCAGCTTCATAAAGTTTTTTCATACCATTGAAAATTACTTGATGCGTATGGATCGTAAAAAGATCATCAGTCATTTGACCAATGAAATCATTGCAAGCGTTCGTGTAAGTCATCAGTGTTGCAAGAACGGCGATTTCGTACTGATGGTTCTTCAAGCGGTCATCAAGTAAGGTTTCGATTGATTTCATAATTACACCAACCCTTGTCCAAAACGCATTGGTTCAGGTTTGAAGCGAACTTGAGATTGTTCCTGCTGAACTTGTGCTGGTATCACCACCGATGTAGATTTTTGGTTTAGTTGCTCAAGCCAGTAATCCACTTCCCATAATTTTTGATTCAACCAAGACTGCGGTGCTGGTATGAATTGACCATCGTTTTTGATCCAATCATCAGAATTTTTTTGAAGTTTTAAAATTGAAATCAACACGTCAAAATGTTTTGCATGTTTTTTGAACGCTGCAAAAGTTTCTGATTTACGAATCTTGCGTTTGCACTTTGGGTATTCAGTCCAAAAGATTTCGTATTTTTCCTCAAGCGCGCTGTTAGTTTGATTAGTGTTTTTTGATAGTGTCTTTTGTGTGTTAAAAATTTTTACTAGCAAAGGTAAAATATTTTTACTAGCAGGGTAAAAACTTTTTACTAGTAAAGATTTTTTACTAGTAAAATTAATTAACCACCCATCCTTAAAATCACGTGGGATATTGGTAGCCACTTTAGTACGATTTTTAGGCAAATCCTTAGAGTTTTTAACCTGTTTTTTACCATTTAATGGGTAGTTAAAATTTTTAACTAGCAGTATCTGTAAGTCTTTATTTACAGGGTGAAAATTCCGCACTAGTAAAGATTTTTTACTAGCAAAGCTAATTCTTTCACCAATGTTGTAATTTTCTATCAATGAATAAACGTTGCCATACACTGACGGCGGATGCTTCTTGACTAGCCCTACTTTGACAAGCTCATTCAGACACTTAACAACTGTTGGTCTACTCTTGCCTGATAAGCCCTCTAATTGAGATAGAGACAAAGAATCGAAGTCTTTACCCCAGCCACGTGTTTTGCGCACTATCAGCAAATAGATTTTAACTGACGCATCACTAATTTTATCCATTGCTTCATCAACAAATGCATTCGTGATCTGGAATGAATTAGGCGTAAATTTGCTCATACAAGCTCCCCCAACAAATAAGTGCGGAGTCGTTTACCTATCCAATGCATAACATTGACAGCCATACTGTTTCCTAGCGTTTTATATCGTTTACCCATGGCAACTTTTGGCACTCTGGTGTAGTTATCTGGAAAGCCTTGCAGACGCTCACATTCAATTTCTGTGAGGTAGCGCGCTAAACAGAAGATATAAGGTGGGATAAAGTAAAATATAGCTTGTTGTATGGGTCCTCCGCCTTTTCCACCAGTTCTAAGAGTTGGTGCAATATCTTCAGATAGATCACGTAAAGCATCATTTTTGGTGCCGCAATATAAAACTGCATTTTTTTGGGTTGATGTTAGTGTGTAAGATAATTCCTCTTTAAAACCTAATCCCTCTGGACCTGATTTCTCTGTACGATTAATCAGAGTTCCTTGAATGCCATAGGTCTTAATAACATATGCTCTACTGTGATTTGCTAAGAGTGTCGGGCACAGTTCTTCAGAGACAGAGACATTCGCATTGTCACCACCTACACCAATCGCATGTTTAATATAGTAATCACCGCAAAAAGCTTCCTGATTACCTAACCACTTCTTTTCTCCATGCGAGGCTAAAATGGGTGGAGTGTAATTTTTCCCGCTGATAGTTTGGCTTGCTCTTGAAGCGTGTGCTGAACGATAGGCGGCAACACTTTGCCCCTTGCTGCTGCACGGCGTAGAATCCCTGTGCACGCTTTTTCGCTCAAAAAGTATTTCTCCGATACTTTCTGCTCGAGCACTTGCGATAACAAACACTCTTTTGCGTCGTTGGGCGAGTCCGAAATATTTAGCATCAAGGACTCTCCAAGCAACTTGTCTAGATGGTCCAAACACACAACCAGCGTTTGGCCACTTTCGCCCTGACGGCTGCAATTCACACCCCGAACCTGCAAGGTCTCCCAAGAAGCAGCCGAAAGCGTTATCTTTTGTGTTGAGGACTCCTGGCACGTTTTCCCAGACTGCAATACATGGCTTTTTGCCATGTAAAGATCTGGTATCATCAATTGCATCTAATAACCTCACATATTCAAGTGTTAATTGTCCGCGCTCATCATCAAGTGATTTACGCAGACCAGCAACTGAGTATGCTTGGCATGGAGTTCCACCAAACAAAACATCAGGTGCTTCAACTTCACCACGGCGTACCATTCCACGAATTAATGTCATATCGCCTAAATTCGGTACTTCGGGATAGTGGTGATCTAAAATTAGACTAGGTGCTTCCTCGATCTCTGCAAACCAAGCTGGTTCAAAACCCAACATGTGCCAAGCAACAGTCGCAGCTTCAATACCTGAACAAACTGATCCATATCTCATACTTCACCAACCAATGGCATACGCACATCAATAAAATTCTTATTTACCAATCCAACGTATGGACACCATTTTTTAAAATTCTCGTTCCAGTGCGACCACATATTTTTTTCACACTTCCAGAACGTGCCGTCATTTTCCAAATGTGTTGTACCTGCTGGGAAATTCGTCATGAAACCTCCCGTTGTGCATTCATTGCACGGTTATAAAAAATGCTTTCGTCATTTGAGACAATTTTGCAGTTTGGTGAAATATGATTTTCGATGTATTGATCATCACCCATGATTAAACAATGTGTGCACTGTTCTTCTTTAAATTCACTGCACTTGTTACTGCATGGATGTTCTGTTAAATTAATCATGTTCATTGAAACCCTCTAGTTTTATGAATACCTAAGCCTGATGTCAGATATCAGGCTTTTTTAATGTCTGAATCCCGATGAATTCCTTCCGATCCCTCGGCGAAAATCACCTCTGTAGATAAATCCCTCATCAAAGCTCCTAATCCCAAGCGCTCAAATGATTTTGCTTGTAAATTAAGAACATGCCACTCACCTGCTATTTCCTTCTCAAGTAAATACGCAAGATATTGAGCAAGGTCTTTACCTTTGATTTCAGCAAGAACTTTTGCTCGCTCATGGTTCTCAGGAGATAACCGCACATGTGTAGATTTCTTTTCAAGACTCATTTAATTGCCCTTATACCGTTGCCGTATTTCTCTTTAATGGTTCTTTACCACTAGCTAAATCACGAATTTGGTACTCTCTTGCCAATGGAATTTTTGACTCGTCCCATTGGCTAATAGCGTTATGTGAAATACCTAGTTTTTCTGCTAACTGAGTAACCGTGCAGTTCAGCAGGGTTAAAGCATCAGATTTAGTCATCTAAGTTACTCATTTAGTAATTTAACTTACCTTATTAAATAGCATTAAACTTACCTTGTCAATTGGTAAGATTACTTACATATCTCAAAGGTGTTTTGTGATGGAAACTCTTGGTACTCGACTAAAACAATTGCGCAAAGTAAAAAAACTAACGCAACAACAACTAGCTGATTTAGTTGGCGTGTCTAAAACTTCTGTAATTTATTGGGAGAAGGATGAAAACACCCCTAAACATGAAAGTCTTCTTGCGCTTGCCAAGGCATTGGACACAACTCCAGAGTGGCTGCTCTCTGGAAAAAAATCAGAGGTTGTTATTAGTCAACTGGAAAACAATACCTCTCAGTTTAAAAAGCTTGATATCGAAGCTTTTAAGAAGCAGTACAACATTCCTGACAGTGAGGATGCTGTTCTATTTTCAAATACCATTGAAAAACCATTCGTTATTTCAAAAAGATGGGTCCCTGTAAAAGCGTATGGCAAGATGGGGATGGATGGTTATTTCTCAGATATGGGTTATGAAGGCAATGGTGGTGATGGATACATCCCTACTCATTCTGCTGGTGAGAGAGCTTATGGAATCAAAGGTACTGGTGATTCAATGTATCCAGCAATCCGCAATGGTTGGTATGTAGTTTGCGATCCAGATGCAGAGCCAACACCGACTGAGTTTGTTCAAGTGTGCCTAAAAGATGGGAGATGTACGCTTAAGGAGTTTATTGGCATACATAACAATGTATTGAATCTACTTGCTGTGAATGGTGGTGAAAAGCTCACTTTTGATATGGATGAGGTAGAAAGCATAACTGCGATTACGGATATCGTGCCACCAAGCCAACATAAGCAAGAACACCCGAATAGCTACTAAACTTTGAACCCGAAACAGCTAAATTTAAAATAGTGAAGAAATGCATTTAGATAGAGAATTACAGAACATCATTCTTACTTTAGCTGCTGAGGCACACCCATCAGAGCTTGATGAGAATCGCTTACCATTAACTATGGATACATCTGATATTAAGTTTTATTCCAATCTTCGATATTTAGAGGAACATGGGCTTATTAAACCAAATTCATATTCAGTTAGCTTGGACGGCATCCACTTCATAGAATTCATTACAATTACAGCTAAAGGATTGGACTTTTTAGCGGATGACGGCGGTCTATCCGCTATTTTAAATGTCGTAACGGTAAAATTTGAAGCTAACACATTAAAGGCAATCCTAGAAAGTCGAATCAACCAATCAGATTTAGCCCCTGAATATAAGCAGTCAATGATTGATGCGCTTCAAGAGCTGCCTGCCGAGTCCATAAAACACCTTTCCACGAAATTATTGGATGCAAGTCTGGATAGCCTGCCGAGTGCGATCCTGTTAATTGGAACGTATCTTGGTTTACCCTTTTAAACTCTAAATACATATTTCCTATGTCGAGGAAGAAAGTATCAGATGCACATTTTACTTCAATGTAAATACCACCTCTGATACTAGGATTCACGATAACACTGCTGATACATGCTTTTTTCATATCACCTCTGTGATGAGTTTTCTTTTGTCTATTAAAACATAAAAAGTAAGCCTTCAAAAAAATAAAGTAATTTTAGTTACCAAAACACTTGACCATAAAGGTAAGTTAGCTTACTATTTTCTCATGAACAGCAAAAAGCCCCTCTCACTTCCGACGGCGAATGGGGCTTTTCACAACAACGTAAAACGTTACATGAGGTAAATTATGGAACAAACTCCAATTATAAGCAATCCAGCTTTCCGTTTCACTGTTGGTGCAGTGTGCGTATGGTTTGCAGCAACAATAGCAATCGTATTTGCTCTGCTTGTTTACAACAATAAGGCCACAGCAAATCCAGCACCTATCCCAACAAACGATTTCATTTTTGCCAGCGAATTTGAAGTTGTTGGCGCACACATCTTACCCACTTCTAGTAATGCCCTTCTCAAGCTTGGCGGATTCTATATACCCGTTAAATTCTCATTTGATACGGATCCAGTGTCGATCTCAAGCTTGGAGATTGGTGAAATCACTGATGTGAATGGTAAAGGCTACAACGACTTTACAAATCGCCAAGATCACCAGGCAATCAATTCAGCCTTAGTTGCATATATCAAAGAAGGACAATAAAAATGCATACATTACTATCGGTACAAGAAGCCTTTGCAGCAAAACAAGCTGGTAAAAATGTTGTGTGTCGTCATGCAGAGTCTGAGTTCTTTGAAGATCTTGGCAACGTGTCAGCTGAAACTTGGTTCGATCCTCATTATGTTTTTGCTATTCAGATCGACACTATAACGCTCGGTGATTTTGAATTTTCAAAACCATTCACCCTTGAAGAGCTTTCACCAGGACAAGACATTTTTTATATCGGTGCAAGTGGAACAATTTTAAAAGGGACATTTAATCCTGAAAATGAAATGTTGATTTCAGGTGTCAATAACGGATCTGTTCAACGTGATGAAGAAAACGCCGTTATTCAGATTAAAGCGTTTAGATCTTTGTTGGGTATTACTTCAGATGAGCCAACTGTGGTGGACTACGATTTTTTCGTGGTTGATGGCGAATCACCAAAACCTGAAACCAAAAAACGTGGTGGACGTAAGAAAAAAGCTACTGAGACCACAGTTGTTGAATCCGAACAACAAGTACCCGAAAATGAACCGCTGGATGAGCAGCAAACCATGGAAAATACAACAGCCATAGTCCAAGATTATATTTCTCAGCTTGATAAATGTATGACTGTAGATGATGTAATGCAGGTTCGCTATACGTTAAGTGCAGATAATCGCTTGGATCGTGAGCAAGTCCAATCTTTGAATGAGCGCGGTGAACAACGTTTAGAATCGATTTATAGCAACAGCGAAACTAAAGATACAAATGCTCAGCCTAAGTTTAAAAAAGCCCCACTTACATCTGAGTTCTTAGAACAGATATTAGCTGCTAAGACCGTGGATGAATTAACTGTTATCTCAGAAGAAATTAAGCAAACCCAAACTGAATATCCTGCTTCCGCTGGAGCTTATGATTTCTTGATAGTAGAGATTGAAGCCCAAAAAGAAGAGCTAAACCAGTTAGATCTTATTGACAGCAATCAAAATTCATCGATCAATATTGTGGATCGAATTGATTTAACAAACACCCTAATAGATTTAGATGTTCTAGAAGAAACCCTCACGCTAGAACAAAAAGATCAATATCAATTTTCACTCCAAAATAAGCGTCAAGCTTTAGTGAAATTATCATCAATACCAACGTCTGATGAAATGAAAAGTTTATCCATTGATACGCATAATCGGTATGGAACTAGAATTGCAGAGGCGAATAGCCTTGTAACTATCGTAGGTATAGATAGGGATATTGGTGATGATCGTCACTTGGATTCTATTCAGAAGGCGGAATTATTAAGCGAACTTGGTGCCAAAAGGTCTGAACTTCATTTTAATTTTTTGTATGAGAAAAAACTCACCAACCTTATTGACATTGTTCAGCAAGCTCAATCCGTTGATGAAGCTAATGAACCTGCATCACAAACGCTAGATTGGACAGTAGAACAACGATTGCCATTGATCACGGCGATTAGTAAACGGCTGGTGGAATTGGGAAAGCCACTGGTAACACAAATCAGGGAAGCTTCGGATCTAAATACTCTTGATGCATATCTTGCACAGATCAAAGAGATGGTTGCAGTTGATGGCACATTAGCACACCAACTTATGATTGCCCATGTTGCTAAAAAAGCCGAACTTGAGAAGCAGGTGGCCACATGAGAAAAGCATCACGCCCACCAGTAGCAGTGCAAATAGCTTTTCGTGAATGGTTAAAGAAAAATGGCTACATGCCCAAGCGAAATGCACTAACAGTTGAGTTCATTAAACCTAAATCAGCTCGATTAGAACTGAACTACAAAGGTCAGATGAACAAAGCCATGCAGCATCAATATTTATCATTTTTAAACCAATGGCTAAAGAATGGCAAAGAATTTATAGATGGTTTAACAAACATTCAGTGGAGTTAGATATGGAATTTATAAAGCAGGTTTCTGTTAAGTATAGCCATCTACAAGCTGCTCTACCTTTTGCAGCAAAAAATGATGTTAGGTTTTATCTCACTGGTGTTTTAGTCAAAGATGGAATAATTGCGGCTACAAATGGTCATTGTGCACTGATCTGCAATGCAGATGATGTGCATGACATGGAAGTCATCATTCCAAGAATAGCTATTGAATCCTTAATCAAAAAATTAGGGAAGTCGCCAATGCATGACGAAATCAAAATCAGCCAAATCGATAAAGATTTTTGGTTAATGGACTACAAAGAGGATGTTTATGAAATATTCAAGCCAATTGATGGAAAGTTTCCAGATATTGCTCGCGTAGACATTAAGAAACCAGCGGAAGCACCGAATGAATTTGTTCACTGGAATCTTGATTACATTCATATCTTTATGAAATGCGCAAAAACATTAAAGATTTTTTGTCCGAAATTCTTTCCAACCGCACACAATCAACCAACCTACGTTGAGCTAAATGACGAAGTACATGGCGTTTTAATGCCTATTAGAGAATAGGGGATGCAAATCATGATTAAGCAATTAAAACCTGTTGAACTGCCAGATGATATTTATAATTGGTCGCACCCTGATTTATCACTCGTCGATCCACGTTGGAATGATCATGATGAACGTGGTTATACAAAAGAAGAACTGGCCACACTAGAGTGTAATGCTGGTATCAAATTGAAATTTGAAGGCCATTGGTATGAGGATATTCCAGAAGTACCTGAAGAAGATGGTTGTGATTGGTCCAAATGGAAACCTCAACCTCCTTCATCAGAGTATTTCTTAATCGCCGCATATGATAGTGAAGACGGTCCATTTTTATGGTGGGCAAAACCTAGAAGTGAGGTACAACAACATGAATGAAGAACTTTTTGATTTACTCGTTCGTCTTGGCCTTGTTCCGCTTGACTGGGTAAGTGCCAACCAGTTTTCAGCTCTTACTGGTATTGATGAAGAAAAGCTAACGCACCGCCGTAAACGATGGCAAGAAGATCTTGTTTGGACTAAACAGGATGGAAATATTTATTATTCGATTAAAGGTTTCAATCAATGGCTGACTCAAAAAGCACAAAGTCGATGCCAACAGGTGTGCGGATCAGAAACGGCGCAATCCAAATCTACTTCGAGCGAAGAAAGAAACAATACAACATCACGCTACCGCACCCCCCAAGTGCAGAGGGTATCACGGCAGCCGCTAAAATTAGAAATCAGTTAGCGACTAAAGCTGAATGGGGTATTTTAACTGATAGTGATATTGCAGAGGCTCGAGGCCAATTCGTTGATGATGACTCAGTCATTGTCAACGAAGGGATTCTTTTTCAGGAAGTAGCCCAGAAATACCTTAAATTTTGTGAAAGTAATGCGGACACCAAAAAAGGTTATTTAAATATTCTTGAATATCACTGGATGCGCTATTTTGCTTTAGAGCCAATCAACTCAATTACAACAGAGGACATAAAAGAAGCAATTATTGATCGTGACTTTCAAACTGCGAAAACCCTAAATAATTGCCTCATTCCACTACGTGGTGTTTTTGATTCTGCAATGGAGAATAAATACATTCATGAAAATCCACTGGAAAGTATTAGGAATAAGAAAGTACAAGTTGATATTCCAGATCCATTCAGCAGAAAAGAAATGAATGCCCTTCTCGACTGGTTAAAAATGAATTTAAAAGGAGATGAGATTTTATATTACTGGTACTACGAACTTGCTTTTTGGAGTGGTTGCCGCCCTTCAGAGCTGATTGCATTAAAAGAATCGGATTTTGATTTTTTTAGCGGTATGTTCAAAGTCAATAAAAGTCGAGTACGCGGCGTTGAGAAGAACGTGACAAAAACTCACACGGCGCGTGATGTATATTTGAATCCACGATCTGAGAAAGCTGCAAATGAATTAATCAAATATAAAATGGATAGAAATATTCGAAGTAAATATTTGATGATTTGCCCTGAAACTGGTGAACCATTTTTTAATGAGAAGCCACCACGTAACAGACTTGTTGCTGCAATGAGAGGATGCGGTATTCGTCATCGCCCTGCTTATAATGCTCGGCACACGTATGCGACTATGATGCTTATGGATGGAATTAACCCGGTGTTTGTTTCTAACCAGATGGGCCATAGTCTGCAAATGATGATGAAACGCTATGCGAAGTGGATGCACGGCGATAAAAACAAAATAGAGATGGGAAAATTAAAGACAGACTAAACCTGTCAAAAACCTGTCAATAAAAAAGCCACTTATGATAAGTGGCTTTTTTATATAGAGAATTTTGGTGGAGATGGCGGGAGTTGAACCCGCGTCCGCCAGCACTACACTCGAGAATACTACATGCTTAGATATCGTCTACTATTTTAACTCTTTGTGACCCGACGAACAGGGTACAAATCGCGATCCTCTTAGTTTGGTATAAAGCCCCGAGGCTTGGCTCTATACGGACTTGTGTGCGTGCGCTACAGTCGGGTTCACTAACCACAAGTATTCAGTGAAGCGGACAAGCTGCCCTTAGGCAGCTAGAGCGTAAGTTTCGTCGTTTGCGACTAAAAAATGCAAATTTGATTTACGAGAGAAAATGCGCTCTCGGCATGCATCTATAAGTTTCATCACCAGCGTCGAAGCCAGAAACACCCCCTAAGTACAGCAACATCATAGCATATCTAAAATAAAATACTGCGCATTTTATCAACAGTCCGCCATTGATGGGCATATTTATATAATTGAGTAGCTTTTGTTTTTTTCAAGGCCTGCATAAAAAAAGCTGCCAAAAATGACAGCTTTTTAAGTTTAGTCTACAAAGCGCCATTACCTAAAACAATGCCTTCACGGCGTGGATCTGCCCCACCAGCATATTTGCTTTGCTTATCAATTTTGACTTTCATAATCGTTGAAATACCACTCGTTTGCGCAGTATTCGCAACACTATGCCCTTTTGCTTTTAAACCTTCGATCAGCTCAATCAAAGAGAGCTGGTCATTCGAACTGTCAATATTGGTATTTGGGCTATTGGTTGCACCAAAGTTCAACAAAGAAGTTGCTTGCTGAGCATTTAAGTTCCAGTCCAGTGCAGCAACCAAAGTTTTAACCACATATTGAATGATGGTTCCGCCCCCAGGTGAGCCCGTTGCCATATAAAACTCATCTGACGTGGTACCCTTAAAGACTAAAGTAGGTGCCATCGTACTACGAGGACGTTTACCACCTTCCACACGGTTGGCAACCAGTGCCCCTGTGCTGTCATAAGGATTAGCACTAAAGTCAGTCAACTGATTCGACAGTAAGAAACCATCCACCATGTGAAAAGACCCCATACTCGATTCAACAGTCGATGTCATTGAAACCACATTGCCATAAGCATCCACAATCGTGAACTGAGTTGTACCATGGTCAACAGTGTTATCGACACCAAAAGCTGAATTGAAATCACCTGCCTGTGCCACACCCATACTTTGATTTGGATTAATCAAGCCAGCACGTTGTTTTAAATAGTTTTTATCAAGCAAACTTGCAATACCACGCGCAGGTAAAGGTACAAAGTCAGTGTCTGCCACATATTTGTCACGGTCGGCATAGGCCAAACGCTCTGCCTCAGACACCAAATGCACGCCCATTACATCTGGTACTCCACCTTCATTTTCTGGATTTTTAGGTGGGTATTGGGCCATATCAAAGCTTTCTAAAATACCCAGTGTTTGAGCAACAGCTATACCGCCCGAAGATGGAGGTGGCATCGTACAAATGTAGTAACGGTCACGGTAGGTCGTACAAATGGGATGGCGTTTTTTAACTTGATAATCGGATAAATCCTGCAACGTCATCAAGCTTGGTGTCATTGGTGTACGTGCTGGATCATCTCCCACCATCTGCCCAGCCTTTTCAACAATATTCCTAGCCATCGGACCACTATACATTGCCCCAGCTCCTTGAGTTGCAAGTGCTTCTAGCGTTTTTGCATAGTCCTGATTGGTCATGGTTTCACCTACTTTTCTAGGTGTACCATCAGGATAGAAATAGGTCTTCATCGCATTCGCATCAAGCGCTAGATTGTTGGCATTACTTTCAATGGCACTGGCCAATCGCCCCGGAATACGAAAACCATTATCCGCCAAATGAATCGCCTCATCAAAAAGCTGATTCCATTTCAGTTTGCCATGTTCTTGCTGTGCCTGTTCCAACAAACGCATGACGCCCGGCACGCCTATAGAACGTCCACTACGACGTGCACTTGGTACAGGTGCAGGTGAGTTTGGATCATCTATATTTTGGCGAATTAAATAATATTCATTGGCTGCGGCAGGTGCTGTTTCCCGCCCATCATAAGCAGTTACGGTTTTAGTCTTGGCATCGTAGTACATCATAAAACCACTACCAGCAATGGTACTTGATTGCGGCTCAACTAAACCCAGTACAGCTTGTACGGCAACAGCAGCATCAACTGCACTGCCGCCAGCTTTTAAAATATCACAGCCTGCTTTTACCGCGAGTGGGGTATTTGCCACCACCATATATTTATCTGCATATTTTACGGTATGACCTAACTTATAACCCGATGCAGCTTCAGGGGCTGATGGATCACCATTTTGGTTAGATCCAACCACGACACTTGAACCGTCTTGCGCCAATTTGCTACAACTGGTCGGGTCATTATCAACAATTAAATTCGACTGCGGTGGCTGACCAATATTTGAATCATCTTTGGACTGATCTGATGAGGAATCACTTCCACACCCTTGTAATAAACCGACTGCTAATAAGCTACTGAAAAGAAATGTATATCTTTTATTCACGTGATCACTCCACTATTTATGCCTACCTATCCATGCAATTGCTATGCAAGCTTCTTTGTTCTCAGGTATTGAGATTTTTTAATATTTGATAAAATTAAAGTTTTAATAATATTGAATGAGTTAGGTTTATTCCCAGCACCTAATAATATTCCTCCATGGTTTATCTAGCTTAATTTTTAACTGATCTGCCCGATTCTAGCATGCTGTATTTTGATAAATACAAACATAATCTGCCATTTCTAAACTCAACCAGTATTTAAAAAACAAACCCAAAACCATCATCTTGCCCACTAACCATTGAAGTAATCTGAGCAGTTTCTGCGCCGACATAAGCATTATCTGTGCTGACGGAATGATTGAAAAATAGCGCCAAAATCGCATACAAAATTGCGGCAAGAATCAGAATGAGCGCAAAAAATCCAAGAAACTTTTTACGTTTTGCTTTCATCGCATCACCTGATGCCGAGTCTGAAACCATATTCAGTGAATTTGCTGGGGCGTCAGTCATCGGTTATTCCTGAAAATTAAAACGACTTTTTAACTTTTGGTTTAATCAGCTAACCAGCTTAATTTTGAAAACTTAACTGAATATCAAAATTTAAAAGCTAAAGACAGACAAGGGGCTATAATGATTCGGACCATCAGAATCGCTATACCTAAAAAACAAGATTCATAAGGTTTATGATTATTTTTTGATATGGATTATAAAAATAAAAAAAAGCGTCCAAAGACGCTTTAGTATTCAGGAGATGACTAAAATGCATAAGATGCAATTGCGGTTGCAATCGGTTTCTCTTCATCATTGACCATGGTCATGCGCATAGTACAGCCCTTGCGCCCTAAACGTAATGTTTCTGCACGTGCGATGAAGAATTTCCCTCGCCCCGGTGCTAAATAATCAACACGCATATCGACCGTCGCTAAGCGAGAGACTTTTTTAATGGTATCGGGTAAATCTTCAGGGTTTGCACGACGATAAAGTTGTTCCATCGCCACCACGCCACCAATACTATCCAGCATTGTTGCAGCAACACCACCATGCAAAATTTGGAAAGCGACATTACCAATCAGTTCAGATTGCATGTCGATATAACCCTCGATTTGATCATCCACCACTCGCATGACCATGCCACAGTGCTTAAAAAATGGTGAAGAATTAAATGCTTTACAAAGCTGTTTTAATACCACGCCATGATCGGCTTTAGCACCTAACTGAATATTACCTGTCCAGTTTTTCTTTACATCATTCATACGCTGTCTAAATCCAAAGGAACGATAAACATCCCATTATTTTGTACAAATCTAAAATTATGGGGCTACAATAGCGAGGATATTTAATTGACCTAAGCCGCTAAGTTCTCCCCTAGCGTGACTTAAAAAGATTCAATTACTCCTATAGTGTAATACTGAACATCGAGATTGTTATGACTTATACGTTCAATCGTCCAGCTTTTCCTGCGACTCGCATGCGCCGTATCCGTAAAAATGACCAACTTCGTGCCATGGTCAGTGAAACACAACTCACAGCTAATCATTTGATTTATCCAGTATTTGTATTACCTGGACAGCAACAAACGCAAGATATTCCAAGCATGCCAAATGTGCAACGCTTATCTGCTGATTTATTACTCAAAAAAGCTGAAAGCTTGTTGGAACTGGGTGTATCAAAACTTGCATTATTTCCAGTTACCCCACAACAAGATAAAAGTTTAACAGCAGAAGCGGCTTGGGATGAAAATGGTTTAGTACAAACCACCTGCCGTTTATTAAAAAAAGAATTACCTGAAATGGTGTTAATTACAGACGGCGCACTTGATCCATATACCACGCATGGTCAAGACGGAATTATTGATGAGACAGGTTATGTCTTGAATGATGAAACAGTTGAATGCTTGGTTAAACAAGCCTTGAGCCATGCGGCGGCGGGTGCTGATGTAGTTGCACCAAGTGACATGATGGATGGTCGTATTGGTGCGATTCGACAAGCGCTTGAACAAAATGGTTTTATTTATACCAACATCATGTCTTATTCAGCGAAATACGCATCTAGCTTCTATGGTCCATTCCGTGATGCAGTTGGCTCAGCAAGCAACTTAAAAGGCGGCAATAAATATAATTACCAAATGGATATCGGCAACCGTTCCGAAGCGTTGCATGAAATCGCATTGGATCTTCAAGAAGGCGCAGACATGGTGATAGTCAAACCGGGTATGCCTTATCTCGACATCGTCCGTGAGGTAAAAGACACCTTTGGCGTACCGACCTTCATCTATCAGGTCAGTGGTGAATACGCCATGCTTGCAGGCGCGATTCAAAATGGTTGGTTATCTGACAGTGTGATTTTAGAATCATTGATGTGCTGTCGTCGTGCAGGTGCAGATGGTATCTGGACTTATTTTGCAGAAGAAGCAGCGCGTAAACTGAAAGAGATGAAATAGAACTCCACTTATGCATATTGCCATCATTGGTGCAGGGATTAGCGGCTTAATGACTGCACTTGAGCTTGCTGAACAAGGCTGCTCAGTCGATATTTTTGATCAACAACAAGCTGGTCAAGCCGCTTCGTGGGCGGGTGGCGGTATCCTCTCCCCGATGTACCCTTGGCGATATGCGCCTGAAGTGAATCAACTCGCCAAATATGGCAAATCCCTATATCAAAGGTGGAATGAAAAACTATACCCTATCACAGGCATTGATTTTCAAATTCACGATACAGGTATGCTGATTTTTGATAAGGGTGACTTCCAAGTAGGCTTGGAATATGCTGAAAAATATCATGAGCCGATGCAACGTTGTGAATACTTAACAGGCGATGACATCCAACAGGTAAATCAGCATATCTCTGCGGACTTCGAACAAGCAATCTATTTCCCAGAGCTTTCAAATGTCCGCAATCCTCGTTTACTCCAATCACTGATCAGCTATTTAAAACAACACCCTTCAGTCCGTTTTTTTGAATACTGCCCGATTGAAAAACTCATTATTAAAAATAAAAAAGTGCATGGCTTACAGGCGGAAGATGGGCAACAATATTTTGCCGATCAAGTGGTACTCGCGTCTGGTGCATGGAGTCAACACTGGGTTGAACAAATACAACGAAACATTCCTGTTCATCCCGTTCAAGGTCAGATGCTACTGTTTAAAACCCCTGAGAACTGGCTCCCCACCATGTGTATGAATCGTGTGATGTATCTGATTCCACGTCAAGATGGTCATATCGTTTGTGGTTCGAGTATGTCGGAGTGTGGATTTAGCACTACCGTTGATCAACAAACCCAGCACAACATTTTAACGGCTTGTTTGGAGATGATTCCTGAGTTGGAACAGTTCCCGATTGTGAAACGTTGGGCAGGCTTACGCCCTAGTTCGCCACACGGTATTCCTTATATTGGTGCAATGCCTGAAATAGAAAATCTATGGGCAAACTTTGGACATTTCCGTAATGGGCTATGTATGGGTGCTGGATCGGCTCAACTTCTACGCCAGTTGATATTAGGACAAGAAACTTTTGTCAATCCAACAGCTTATTCACCTCAACGATTGCAGCGCTTGGCCTTAGTCACGCCTTAGAATTTGTTGTAATGCAGACTCAAGATCGGGATAACTAAATTCAAACCCATGCGCTAATAACGCACTTGGTTGTACATATTGCCCATTTAAAATCAATTGCGACTGTTCACCTAAGCTCCATTCAAAGATACATTTTGGCATCCGCATAAATGGTTTACGCTTTAAAACGTTGGCTGCAATACGGGCAAATCGCTGTTGATTGGATTGTTCAGGAGCAACAAGATTATAAACCTTTTGCGAGCTTTCCAAGGTCAATAAAAACAACATGGCGCGCAGCACATCCTGAATATGAATCCATACTACGGGTTGTAATCCTGTACCAATTTTACTGACCATATTCAATTTAATAGGCAAAAGCATCTGCGGTAAGATCCCACCATCACCCGCAAAAACCACACCTAAACGAATGATCTTGGTATTTTGATTAGAAAATTTTAATGCTGCCTGTTCCCAGGCTTGGCATAGTTCTGACATAAAAATATCGTGTGGAGGCGAATTTTCATCGCACACTGTCGCCCATTGTTCAGTCGGATCAATCCCGTAATAACCAATCGCTGAACCTGAAATAATACATTTAGGATAAATCTGTTTACGCTCTAACCATTCATAGAGCTTTTCTGTCGTACTGACTCGGCTTTCTATGAGTTGCCTTTTTCGTTGTTCGCTCCAGCGTTTCTGCCCAATACTTTCACCAGCGAGATTAATCACATAGTCTATTTCAACGCACTGGATCTGCTCTAAATCATTCACCCAAGTTAAATGCGGATGTTGAGATGCGTTTTGTTTTTGTCGAGTTAAGGCAATAACTTGATATTGTTGTTCTAACAGAAACGGTAAAAGATGAGAGCCGATGAAACCACTCGCACCAGTTACCAGTACAGTCAATTTTTGCATGATGCTACCTATCAAAAATGATATGTATAAGTAGCTATAACAGAATAAAAATGAATTACAAGATGACTTTGAAACTATCCAAACATCTTATGCGCCATTCGCTGTGCTTGCTTGCCATAAAACCAATAAGTAATTAAGAATAATGGAATCGCCAGCATCAACCACATCGCGAGTACAGTCAGCATGAATTTAGGTTGTTGCAAATACAAGAGGAAGTTCTGCCAAACTTCAGGATCTTTACGAGCAAAGATAAATAGCCCCAACAATAAGCCCAATACGTTATATCCCCAAAAAATCAAGGTAAAGGCGAGTGTTAAACGTTTTTTCTCTTGGATACTGGGTGCACGTTGTTGTTGTTTTAAAAATTTGAATAATACAAAGATGATCGCAATCAGATAAGGAAGTGCGGTGAGGATACCGCCGATACTATTTGGTAAAATCGCAGCCAGCACACCAGCCAATAAAGTCGAAATGAGACAAATGATAAAAAACCATAAATAATACAAACGCAATGAAATCATAAGCATATACCCAATTAGATCGACCTTAATCAATGATTATAGTTTTTTTTCACTTTTTTTTCATTTTTATGTCAACCAATCTGCATCTAGTCTCGTTATATAGAGTACAAGGTCGCAGCAACCGAAGCTACATTGCACGGCATCCGCAACGTTTTCGGTGACCTTTCATTATGACTTTTCCTCTTCGGAATTGGTTTTGTTAGCAGCCAGAACTTATGATGAAGATTTGACCGACGATTTACCATCACTCGAATCGTCGGTTTTTATTTGCCTAAAATTTGTGTTTTAAATGCCGCCTGCTCTACAAGTCATGGTGTATTCGCTAATTTAATTACATTCATTTTCAATACGTTTATCTCAAAATGATTAAACGAATAAAATTTGTATTTCCAGTCAAGGGATGTATTCCAATAAAGCATACTTACATAAATCTTTATGTCCAGATCACCCAATCTATTTAGAATAATTCAAAGACAATAAAGACAAAGGAATAAATGGATGAACGCTATTATTTATTTTGAAATCCAATCTTCAAACCCGCAACGTGATACCACTTTTTATGCGTCGGCTTTTGGCTGGAAGTTTGAAAAAGTAGAGGATTTGCCAATTGAAT
Source organism: Acinetobacter sp. NIPH 1852 (assembly GCF_022549455.1). Lineage (NCBI taxonomy): Bacteria > Pseudomonadati > Pseudomonadota > Gammaproteobacteria > Moraxellales > Moraxellaceae > Acinetobacter > Acinetobacter sp. NIPH 1852. Next base: position 23,446 of record NZ_JAKZGG010000020.1, read on the forward strand.
ACTATCGCATAGAAACTGACGGCATTCACGGTGGTTTATTACAGCGCCCTGTTGCAACCCCACCGACTGAGTGTGGTACCAATGCCTATACCTGCACCATAGAAGTTGCAAACTTCGATGAAACAGCCGCTAAAATTTTAAGCCTAGGAGGTATTGTGGCAATGGATAAATTTGCCATTCCAAATCGTTGCTGGCAGGGCTATTTCCTCGATTTAGATAATAATGTTTTTGGGATTTGTGAAATGGATGAAAAAGCTATATAAAATAGACCATTGAATTCAATCTTATTGAGATTTAACTATGCCTTTTCCCATAGAGGAAGAATATATTTTAGCTACGGAAAAAGAGCTGAATCTCGTTTTCCCCCAATCATTTAAAAATAAGATGCTTGAGGAAAATGGTGGTGATGTTTTTATCGCAGAAGATTACTGGCAAATTTTCCCATTTTTTGATCAATCCAATCAAAAACGAAAAATCCGTACTTGTAATCATCTTTTGCATGAAACAAAACTTGCGAGACAGTGGGTCGGTTTTCCTGAACTTGCCATTGCTATCGCTCGTAATGGGTGCGGAGATTATTTAATTTTTCTTCCCTATGATCACACACCACAAACACTTTCAGATGCTGTCTACATTTGGTTTCATGGTACTAATGAAATACAGCAAGTTGCTTCAGATTTTAAGCAATTGTACTAATCAAATTTTAAACTTGAATCAACTTAAAAGATATTCTTTTGATTGATAGATAACACCTCGAGACTTATTGCCCCTTAAACTGCGGCGGACGCTTTTCTAGCATGGCACGTATACCCTCTTGAGCATCCTCAGATTCAAATAATGGTTTAAGGTAATTATCCATTTTCTGAAATGCAACAGTTTGCCCTAGCGTCACAGCATCCGTTGCCGAAGCCAGTAAAGCTTGTACAGCAAGAGGCGCAGCAATACAGATTTCTTGAGCAATTTCTATGGCACGATCAAGTTGTTTGCCCTGTTCAACGACCTCAGAAACAAGATTCAATTCATTTGCAGTCTGACTATCAAACGTTTTACCTGTTAATAAATATGGCATCGCTTTTTGCCAGCCTGCGGCCTGCACAAAGCGTACCGTTGCACCCCCAAAAGGCATAATGCCACGTAATACTTCAAGTTGACCAAATACAGTATCTTCACTCGCGATCACCACATCAGCATTGAGCATCAACTCCACCCCTGCGGTATAGCAGATTCCTTGTACCGCAACGATCAAGGGTTTGGTTCTGTGCCGACCGCCAACGCCCCAAGGATTAATTTGATTTTCATCAAAATTGAAAATTCCCTCTGAGATTTTGGACTGCAATTCAACAAGATCCAAACCTGCGGTAAAGTGATCACCATGAGCAAAAATCACGGCGCAACGCAATTCAGGATCATCTTCATATTCCGTCAAAGCTTGGGACAAAGCTGAAATCATATGGCTATCAAAAGCATTGCGTTTGGGGACTCGGTCTAACCCAATCAACATGATATGATCAATTATTTCGCGGCTTACTTTACCTAAGCTCATTTTCTATTTCCTCTTTTTTTAAATAGACTTCTTTCATACATGCCCTTGCGGAACTTCAATCGTTCCTCATTCTCCGATCAGAGAAATACAAAGAAGGTGTAAATAATTAAAGCGTCGAATCATCATTTAAATATCAAACTAGAGGATCGTTTAAAGATGATCAATGATCATCTTGTACAGTATTTTTTCCTCAATATTTGGCGATTGCAGATGATATTTTTAAAGTGATCCATCCAAGTTCATAAGCACGAATCCACTGTAAAAATTCTTTTAGCTTTGTGTTTTGTATTTTTTGTTGATTTGTACTATCTGGTTTTTGACGATAGTATGTTCAATATGAACAAAATTATGTCGACCCAAGCACATTCCTATTCATACCGATTCAAACGAAATATCATTTATCAATGATGTTATATAAACCCTCGATCGACTTAGAAATTAAAGAAATATATCGAATTAGCAAGGTTTTATATGACATTTACTGAAACGAAAGGTTTTTTTAGAACCGCAATTTTATTTCCCGTATTTATCCCAACCATCATCGTCATTGTGTTGGTTCTTCTCGGCACCATCAGCAATCCAGAATTAGCAGGGCAGTTTTTCTCTCAAGTTCTCAATTATGTGACCAACACCTTTGGTTGGTTTTACATGCTCGCAGTCGCCGCATTTCTCATTTTTATTGTCGGGATTGCGATGAGTAACTGGGGAAATATCAAGTTAGGCCCAGATCATGCTGAACCTGAGTATAGTTTCTTGTCGTGGTTTGCCATGCTCTTTTCAGCTGGTTACGGCATCGCATTGCTCTTTTTTGGCGTTGCAGAGCCCGTTTTACATTTTAGTGCCCCGCCTCAAGGCGCTCCAGGAACGATTGAAGCTGCAAAACAAGCGATGCAGATTTCATATTTCCACTGGGGATTTCATATCTGGGCTATCTATGGTGTGGTCGGATTGTCACTCGCTTATTTTACTTTTCGACATGGGCTACCACTTGCCATGCGCTCCACACTGTTCCCATTTATTGGAAATAGAATAAATGGCTGGATGGGACATACTGTTGATACCTTTGCAGTTTTAGGGACTTTATTTGGTATTGCAACCACGCTAGGGTTATCTGTCACTCAGATCAATACAGGTGTAAATTACTTATTCCCCTCTATTCCCGTCAGTATCCCTGTACAAATTGCGACCATTTTAATTATTACCTTATTAGCCACATTTTCAGTTGTCGCAGGCATGGATAAAGGTATTAAACGACTATCGGTCATCAATATTGGGCTCGCAGTGGCACTGATGCTTTTTGTGTTTATCGTCGGACCAACTTTATTTATTTTACAAACCTTTGTAGAAAATACAGGAAGTTATCTCAGCAATCTCGTCGAGAGAACTTTTAGTTTACAGGCCTATACAGCAAATGATTGGATTGGTAACTGGACATTATTCATCTTTGGATGGACGATTTCTTGGGCGCCATTTGTAGGAATCTTTATTGCGAAAATTAGTCGCGGGCGAACCATTCGACAGTTCATCGTGGGTATCATGCTCATTCCGACTATTTTTACCTTTTTATGGTTCTCTGTGTTCGGTGATACGGCATTACATTTAATTTTAGTCGAAGGTTACCAGTCTCTCGTTCAAGATGTGCAGCAAGACAAAGCCATTGCATTGTTTAAGTTATATGAGCACTTACCCCTCACCACTTTATTGTCCGTTTTGAGTGTAATCCTCATTATTACTTTTTTCGTTACCTCTGCGGACTCTGGAGCATTGGTTATTGACTCATTGACCTCAGGTGGCGTAACCGATACCCCGATATGGCAACGTGTATTTTGGACCACAACACAAGGTCTTATTGCTTCAGGCTTATTACTTGCAGGTGGGCTTTCAGCCCTACAAACTGCATCCATCGTGAGTGCATTACCTTTTACCATTATTATGTTAATCGCCATCATCGGGTTGTGCAAAGCACTGGCGATCGAACAACATCGAAATACCAGTTTGACCCATCATCAACCTTCACAGCATAACGCACAAAAAAATGATGATACTGAAACTTTAATACAAAGGCGTCTCAACTATTTAGTGGCCTTTCCAACCCAAGAACAAGTCAGAGAGTTTATTGCATCTACCGCGTATCAAAGTATCGAGGCAGTGAAACAAGGCTTCCAAGAAAAAGATTGGCCATTTGAAGTGACCTATGATGAGGTAAATGCTCGGGTACAGCTTAAATTATCAGAACCCAATAATGTTGAGTTTATCTACGAAATACGAATGTGTGAATACAGCACGCCAAGCTATATGAAAGAGCTGAAGCGTAAGGAATATGCTGACCAAGAAAAATATTATAGAGCAGAAGTTTTCTTACTTCGCGGAGGACGTGCTTATGATGTATATGGCTTCGATCAAAGCTCACTCATCAATGATATTTTAAATCAGTTTGAGAAATACCTTCACTTCTTGCATATTTCGCCTAAAACATTACCGTGGAAAATGGAGAATGACTTTCATCATTAATTCATAACGCTGTAGAGAGATTATAAGTTCAGCAAAGCATTTCGATGCTTTGCTGAACGATCTTCAATCAATTTAAGCGTACTTGTTGCATTCAAATAACGCCATTCCATTTTCTCGCTGTAAATTATGCTACCTTATTCCTATTCAAAACTGGGACTTTCCATTTCATGACCGTGCGTTTTTTTCATACTTCTGACTGGCATTTGGGGCAATTTTTTTATAATCACTCCCGCCATTACGAACATGAACAATTTTTGGCATGGTTACTTGAACAAATCAAGGTAAAACAACCACATGCTTTGCTGATCGCAGGTGACATTTTTGATGTGATCAATCCCAGTTCACAAGCCCAAAAGCAACTCTATCAATTCTTAGCCGATGCGCATGACATCGCACCTCAGATGCAAACCTTGATGATTGCAGGGAATCACGATTCAGGCTACCGCATCGAACAAGTTGAACCCCTTTTAGAAAAATACAATGCCAAAACAGTCGGTGTAATTCGTTGGAATGAAGATAAAAGTCTGGATTTAGAGCGTTTGATTTTGCCGATTTATAATGAGCATAAACAGGTTGTAGCATGGTGCATTGCCCTACCATTTTTACGTTCGGCCGAAATCACGGGCTTTAATGAACATACCACTCACAGCCAAAATGCGATTGCCTATTTACATCAACAATTGATCGCTGAGGCAAAACGCAGAAAAACCGATAATCAAGCCCTCATCCTAATGTCCCATGCACATATGCAAGGCGGTGAAACGTCAGATTCTGAACGCCCGATTATCATTGGCAATGAAGAAGCACTTTCCACCACGCTATTTGATGATGTGATTGATTATGTGGCTTTAGGTCATCTGCATAAACCACAAAAAGTACAACATTCGCATATCCGTTATAGTGGCTCACCGATTCCACTGTCATTTAGTGAAATCAACTATAAACACCAAGTGGTTGAGGTCACCATTGATCCAGAAAAAGACCAAAATAAATTTGAATTTGAAGCCATCGCTATCCCACGATCCATTCAACTTCATAAAATTAAAGGTGAACTCACTGAAGTGATGCAACGCCTAAAAAGTTTAGCGAACGAAGTGATTGAGAATATTGATCATCGAGAATATGTCGATATTGAATATCACACGGCGACCCCTCCTCAACCCAATTTAAGACAACAATTTGAAGATACCTTACCCAAAGATCGCTATCGTTTAGTGCGGATTTCAAGACAATACTTATCCAATGAAAATAATGCTGAGATGAAGCAAAGTATTAGCCTTGAACCACCGACGCCTGAAAAACTATTTCAGCAAATTTGGCAAAAAAAAGGTTATAGCGTTGATGATGACGTCAGCAAAGACTTCCTAAGTTTGGTTGCCGAAGCACAAAAACAACTTGAAGATGATCACCGTAACTAAAGAGCTGCCATGAAAATTTTATCGATCCGACTTAAAAATTTGGCATCTCTAGCAGGTGAACATTTTATTGATTTTGAAACTGAGCCTTTAGCCAATGCTGGGTTGATTGCGATTATTGGAAAAACTGGCGCAGGTAAATCCACTATTTTAGATGCCATGTGTCTTGCGCTATTTAATAAAATTCCAAGACTTAAAGACAGTGATGGCAAACTCTTGGATGTGGACGGTTCAGAATTACTCACTAATTCTCCTCTCACAGTGTTACGGCGTGGTACTGGTCATGGATTTGCTGAACTGTGTTTTGTGGCGCAAGATCAAAAACAGTATTTAGCTCGTTGGGAAATTAAACGCGCGCGTGAAAATGCCAATGGTAAATTACAAAGCGTACAGCGCTCGCTGAAATGCTTAACCGATGGTGTGGTCATTGCCGATAAAACCAAAGCCGTAGAAAATCATATTCAACAAATCACCCAACTCAGTTTTGAGCAATTCACGCGTGCAGTTTTACTGGCACAATCAGAAGTGACTGCATTTCTCAAAGCCCGTGATAATGAACGTGGTGAATTATTAGAATATCTGACTAATTCCAGTATCTTTGCGAAGATTGGTCAATTGGCATTTGAAAAAACGAAAGAAATTAGCAATCAACGTAAACAACTAGAAAATGTGTTGGGTCATATTGAAATCCGTTCGGATGAGGAAATTGCTGAGCTAAAAAATAAATTTCAACAGCTACAACAACAAGTTCAACAATTTGAAAATGAAAAAAATCAACTTAAACAACAACAGCAGTGGTTTGAACAAAAACATAAGATGGAAAGTGAAATTGTCTTAAAACAGCAATACCACGCCACTCAACTCAAGGCCCATGATAGCTTAGCAGCAGATCGTCAATTGCTCGTACAACTAGAGACCTTCTCAGACATACGACCAGTTATTTTCCAGCAACAACAACTTCAAAAAACACAACAACAACTCGAACCTCAAATTCAGCAAAAACAAAATAGCTTCGCGACTTTATCGACTCAATTCGAGCAAGAAAAAACGCTGTATTCCCAAGCAGAATCAGCATTAAATCAATTTCTAAATTTTGAACAAAAGCACCACAAAGAACTTGCCGATTTAAGAACATATTTGCAAAAACGCGAACATATTAAAGATGACTATAACAAAACCAAAAATCGATTAATCCAAATTGAAAACCAACAACAGCCTTTGCAAACTCAGCAGCAACAGTTTGAGCAAAGTATTCAAACCCTAATTGAACAACAAAAAATTTGCAGCAAGCAGCAACAACAAAGCACTCAATTCTCACCTTTAGATAAAGGTTTAAATGCGCATATCCAACAACTCAGACAATTTATCCAACAACACCAAAAAGCTGAAAATGCTTTAGGTAATATTCAACACGCCCAAGCCAAACTTGAGCAAGATCAAATAAGGCTAAATGGTTTAGTTCAACAATTTGGAACAGCGCAGCAGATCGATATTCAGCTTGAGCAAAAACAGAAATTAAAAGAACAACAACAAAATCGACTAAATCAACTCGATATCATTCAGCAAAAACTTCAGCACTATTTTGAGTTAAAAAATGAAGTCTTGTCTTTGCAAAGCAAATTCGAGATTGTACAGCAGCAATCTCAACAGCTTGAACAGAATAAGAAAAAAACTGAGCAAGATTATCAATCTGCAAAAAATGAACGTGAAAAATTACAAGATATCTTGCAGCAACAACGTTTATTACATGCAGAAAATATTGAACATTTACGCGCTCAACTGAAACAAGGTGAAGCCTGTGTAGTTTGCGGTAGTACCGAACACCCCTACCGTGCTAATGCCAGTCAGATTTCTAAAGCGTTGTATGAACTTCAACAGCAGCAAGAACAACAAGCAATTCAGCAGGAACAGCAGTGTTTTCAGCTTTGGCAAACCACCCAGCAACAATTGACTCAGATTCAGACTGAACAAGTACAGTTACAAAATGCTTTGCAACAGATCAGTGAAAAATTAAAGATTCAGGATCATCAATTACAGCAGCTTATAGTGCAATCCGAAATTCAACTAGATTTCAATTTGGCTCAGCATGAAATCACAGCATCGTTGCAACTTTTAGTCACCCAATCAATGCAATCTAAACAACAGATTGAAATAGATCTACAACAACTCAGCCAAGCCCATAAAGATCAATACAACCTAACGCAGATCATTCAAAATACACGTCATCAACTTGAAACAGTACAACAGTTACAACAACACATTCAGCATATCGTTGACTGCCTGAATCCCGATGAGAAAATATCATGGTCTGCACAAACCTTGTCATTTTCACAGCAAATTTTGCAGTGTTTGCAGCAGCGTAATCAGCAACTTGATCACGCAGAAAGTCTCATCAAGCAAATGGAGCATGCGGATCAACAATTGAGCTTATTAAAATCGAATTTGGCTGGATTAACCGCACAACACACCGATTTAAAACAACAATTAAAAGATATCGAAGCCAAAGGTAAACAAAATACTGAAGCAGCCAATCAACTGATCGTTATCATGACGGGTTCAACTGAATTCAAAGCCAATGAATGGTTAACTCAACATGATCAACAACGTCAGCAATTGCAGCGTCAATATCAGCAAGTGAAGCAAAGTTTTGAGCAATCCCGTCAAAACTTTGAACAGCAAAAAAATGAATTGGAACAACTTAAAGCGCAACACCAGCAGAATCATCATTCGCTTGAACAATGTAAAGCTGAAGTAGCGACATGGCTGACTCAACACGAACATTTTACTGAAGGCCAACTTAGCGAGTTACTTGCAATTTCATCCCTCCAAGAACAGCAGATTCGTTTAGCCATACAAAATGCAGATCGTCTCTTGAGTGAAGCAGACTACGCACTTAAAACAATCCAAGAACAACGAAATGCACATCTACAACAGCAACCGAATATTCAAGCTGAACAACTGACTGAATTAATGAATAGCAACCAAGAAAATTTACAGCAAACAATAGATCAACGAGATCAACTCAAACTTCAACTTGAATTACATCAACAAAACCTCGCCAAACAAAAACAGTTTGCTGATCAAATTCAACAAATTCAGCAACAAGAACACCGTTGGAATAAGATTTCCAGTCTCATCGGAGACTCAAAAGGCAAAGATTTCCGTGATTTAGCACAGCAATATAATCTCGATATTTTATTGGAATATTCCAATCAACAGCTGGCGATGTTGTCGCAACGTTATACCCTCAAACGTTTAGATAATTCCCTCAGCCTTGCGATTATTGATCATGATATGGACGGCGAAACCCGTTCTGTTGCATCGCTTTCTGGTGGGGAATCATTCCTCACTGCCCTTGCGATTTCATTGGCGATCGCCAATATGGCATCAGGTTCGATGAAAATCGAGTCGCTATTTATTGATGAAGGCTTTGGGACTCTGGATGCATCTTCGTTGCATATGGTGATGAATGCACTTGATCATCTTCAAAGCCAAGGGCGTAAAGTGGTGTTAATCTCGCACATTCAAGAAATGCATGAGCGCATTCCTGTACAGATTCAGGTACAGCCGATTGGTTCAGGTTCGAGTCGGATTGAAATTATTGGTTAACTCACTTTATAGTGAATAAATAGTCACAACGGTTCAATTGAAATGAAACAGAACAAAGCTATTATTTTTGACCTTGATCAGACTCTGCTTGATCGGACAACTTCTCTCATCAGATTCCTAACTTGGCAAACGAATTACTTTCGATTAATTCCCAATCAAATCAAACAACAATTTATCCAACGCTTTCTTGATATAGACGATAAGGGCAAAGTTTGGAAAGATGTTGTTTATGAAAAATTAACTCAAGAGTTTATGATCAAACATATTTCTAAAGAGCAACTATTAGAAAGTTATATCAATGATTTCAATAAATTTTCATGTTGTTTCAGAAATGTTGAAGAAACGATTCTTGATCTTAAACAGAAAGGTTATTTAATTGGATTAGTCTCTAACGGGAAGACACCCTTTCAAGAACATAATTTTTATGCATTAGGTCTGACTGAGTTCTTTTCAAGTATTATCGTTTCTGAAGCAGTTGGACTCCGAAAACCTGATCCAGAAATCTTTCTATTGTCATGTACACAACTTGATGTGCATCCACAAGATTGTATCTTCGTTGGAGATAATGAAATAGCAGATATACAAGGTGCAAAAAAAGTTGGTATGAGAACCATCTTCTTTCACCCTGATCCGCAAGTGGAATCATTGATTGCCGATGCTAACTTACATAATTACGAAAAATTCAGTGAAATTTTAAAGCATTTATAATTTAGATTACGCTCAACTCTTACTTGAATAATCCCTTGCACCAAACAACGCTGTCCCAACTCTGACCATCGTTGAACCTGCTGCAATTGCGGCATCCAAATCTCCCGACATCCCCATACTCAACGTATCCCAATCTTGAGGCTGTGCATGTTGAGACTTTACTTGCTCAAATAAAGCTTGAGCATCAGCAAACGCAGCATGATTTTCAGGTGCAGGAATCACCATCAAACCACGTAGGCGCAGATTTGGCAGTTGGCTGATTTGCTGAACCAACTCCGCCACTTCATCAGGCTGACAACCATCTTTAGAGTCTTGTCCATCAATATTCACCTGAAGACAAATATTCAAAGCATGCTGACCATCTAAACGCTGATTAGACAACCGTTCAGCAATAATCAAACGATCTACCCCATGCACCCAATCAAATTTTTCCGCTAACTGTTTGGTTTTATTGCGTTGTACATGACCAATAAAATGCCATTCGATCTCTAAATCTTTTAGATCATCTATTTTTTCTAAAGCTTCCTGCAAATAATTTTCGCCAAAACAACGTTGTCCAGCCGCGTACATTTCTTGGAGACTGCTACTCGGATGCATTTTGGAGACAGCCAATAATTGTACAGATGCTGCCGTTCGATTAACTCGCTGACAAGCCTGTTCGATTTGGCTTAATACTTGTTGGCGCTGCTGTTGGAGTAAATTCATTGACACAGTTCTCATTCACGACATCTTTTTTTGCATAACCACAATCAGAAGTCTTGGTAAGCTTCGGGGAAAGTCTTATATTATTCTACAAAATAATGAATTACTTTTTTAATTGTTTCGGGGAAATTATGGATATCACAGAATTACTCGCCTTTTCAGTAAAAAATGGTGCATCGGATTTGCACCTTTCGGCGGGCATGCCACCGATGATTCGTGTAGATGGTGAGGTTCGCCGAATTAATCTACCCGCTCTAGAGCACAAAGATGTCCATCGTCTCGTTTATGACATCATGAATGACAAACAACGTCGTGATTTTGAAGAAGACCTTGAAACCGACTTTTCATTTGAAGTCCCAAACATTGCCCGTTTCCGTGTGAACGCATTTAACCAAAACCGTGGTGCTGGTGCTGTCTTCCGTACCATTCCATCTAAAGTTTTGACGATGGAAGACTTGGGTTTAGGCACAATTTTCAAGCAAATCTGCGATTATCCACGTGGTATTGTATTGGTTACAGGACCAACAGGTTCAGGTAAATCGACCACCCTTGCAGCGATGATCGACTATATCAACGAAAATCGTTATGACCATATTTTAACAGTTGAAGACCCAATCGAATTTGTACATCAATCTAAAAAATGTCTAATCAACCAACGTGAAGTGCATCGTGATACACATGGCTTTAATGAAGCATTACGCTCAGCACTGCGTGAAGACCCTGATATTATTCTAGTCGGTGAGATGCGTGACTTAGAAACCATTCGTCTTGCTTTAACCGCAGCAGAAACAGGTCACTTGGTCTTTGGTACGCTGCATACCACTTCAGCAGCCAAAACCATTGACCGTGTGATCGATGTATTCCCTGCTGAAGAAAAAGATATGGTTCGTGCCATGCTCTCGGAATCATTACAGGCGGTAATTTCTCAAACATTGTTGAAAAAGAATGGTGGTGGTCGTGTGGCTGCACACGAGATCATGATCGGGATTCCTGCGATTCGTAACCTTGTTCGTGAAAATAAAGTCGCACAAATGTACTCTGCGATTCAGACGGGCGCCAACTACGGTATGACCACATTAGATCAAAGTCTTAAAACACTGGTTTCTAAAGGTCTGATTAGTCCTCAAACGGCACGTACCGCAGCCAAGCAACCTGAATCATTCCTATAAAAATTACAAATGGATTAGAGAAATCTCATGGACTTTAATGACTTGCTCAATTTGATGATTCAACAAAACGCATCTGACTTATTTGTCACTGATGATGTAGAACCATCGATGAAAATTAACGGACAGATTGTCCCTGTAGCCAAAACAAAATTATCAGGTGAAATCGTCGGTCAGTTACTGCACTCAATTATGAGTGATAAACAACGCAAAGAATTTGCGGAAACACGTGAATGTAACTTTGCGATTATGAACCGTGAAAAAACCGCACGTTTCCGTGTCAGTGCATTTCAACAACGTGATATGCCAGGCATGGTATTACGTCGAATTGAAACCGTCATTCCAACGATGGATGAGTTGAAACTTCCAACCGTACTCAAAGATCTTGCCATGACCAAGCGCGGCATTATTATCTTTGTTGGTGCAACAGGAACAGGTAAATCTACCTCTTTGGCTTCGATGATTGGTTTCCGTAACCACAACTCCAAAGGTCATATTATTACCATCGAGGACCCGATTGAATTTGTACATCAACATGCAGGTTGTATCGTCACGCAACGCGAAGTCGGTATTGATACTGACTCATTTGAAGTTGCTTTAAAAAATACACTACGTCAGGCACCTGATGTTATTTTGATTGGTGAGATTCGTTCTCGTGAGACCATGGACTATGCGATTGCTTTTGCAGAAACTGGTCACTTGGTATTGGCAACCCTACACGCAAACAACGCCAACCAAGCACTGGATCGTATTATTCACTTTTTTGAAGCAGATCGTCATACGCAACTGTATATGGATTTGTCACTAAATTTAAAAGCAATGGTTGCTCAGCAATTGATTCCAACACCAGATGGCAATTCACGACGTGCAGCAATTGAAATTTTAATCAATACACCATTATTAGCTGATTATATCCGTAAGGGCGAGATTCATGAGATCAAAGATCTGATGAAACGTTCGCGTGAACTTGGCATGCAAACCTTTGACCAAGCCTTATTCGACCTCTATAAATCAGGTGAAATCACTTATAAAGATGCACTTAAACATGCAGATTCACCAAATGATTTACGTCTCACCATTAAACTTTCAGAAGAAGGTGCAGACCAACTCTTAAATGCGAGTCGCAATATTACCTTTGATGGTCAGTAAAATCTCCCCTAGCCCCTCTTTATCAAAGAGGGGTACTCCTCCCTTTGATAAAGGGAGGTTGGGAGGGATTAAAAAAAGGAAGGTTTTTGTAACCTTCCTTTTTTTAATTGTTCATTTTTAGTGAACTAATCAGTTTTAACCGAATCAAACTTATTTTTTACGATAAGTCTCTTGGCATTCAGTATCTTTGCAATAACCATAAAGATTCAAAGAGTGTCCAGTTAAGGCAAAACCATGCTTTTCTGCAACTAAATGCTGCTCTCTTTCAATAATATCATTAGTAAATTCAATTACTTTATTACAATTTAAGCAAACCAAATGATCATGATGATCTTCTTGCATGATTTCAAAAACTGAATGATTATTTTCAAAATGATGACGCTGAATGATACCTGCAGCTTCAAATTGTGTTAACACACGGTAAACTGTCGCCAAACCGACATCTTCACCTTGTTCAAGCAAAGTTTTATAAATATCTTCTGCGCTTAAATGATGTTGTTTTGAATTTTCTAATAATTCCAAAATCTTAATACGAGGAAGGGTAACTTTAAGTCCAGCTTTGCGTAAGTCTTGATTGGAAATAGGCATGAAAAAAGGTCTCTCAACAAATCTTAAGTTGGAATAGGAAATAGAGTTTAGATGCAGTATGATCTATCCTCGGATCAAATGCATCATCATTTATCAGGATAGTGTAGCAAAATGCAAAAAATCATGCTGGCGTTATTCGTCACTTCAGTACTAAGCGGTTGTTCTGTCTTTGGTGTTTATAAAGTCGACATTCCACAAGGAACGCCCTTAACCAAGGCACAAGCATCTCAGGTACAAGTCGGCATGAGTTTCCAGCAAGTCCGTTTCTTGCTAGGAAGCCCGACTGTTTCAGATCCACTGAATCCTCAACGTTGGGACTATATCTACAACTATATCCCAGGCACTTATGCAAAAAAAGCAAAAATACCTGCAGCACATGGCCAACATCTCAAAATTTACTTTGATGCAACTGGAAATGTAGAGCGTATCGAAGGTTTAGATACGATTCCAGAATCACAACCTGGCTTACCCGCATCAAAAGAAGCGATTTTGACTGCACCACCACTATAGTCGCTTTACTATAAAAGAAAACCCCTCATCGAATCATTCGTGAAGGGTTTTCTTTATCAAGCTCATAGTTTGAAACGATTACCTTTGGCGAAACGCCCTACTGGGTTTTTAGCAGCTCGTTTACGCCGAATATCGTTTGGGTTAATCGTCAACGCACGGTAAATTTCAACCCGATCGCCTGCTTGAAGAACGGTTTCAGCTTCAATCTTTGTACCAAAGACACCGAGTTGTAAAGGTTCAGGTAAATTGACTTGATCGGCTAAACCACTGTTCTGAATGGCTTGTAATGCCGTCATCCCCTCAACAAATGCAACCGCAATATGAAACTGTTGCTCAGGGTTGCTATAAGCAACCCAAACTTGCTTGATTTGTTCCATTAAAAGCTCTGTCCGATCACAGCGATGGCAGCAACAACGATTGACAGTGGTAAGACCACACGTACAGCTATACGCCATAAGTTATAAAATAACTCATTGCTAAAGCCCATCGCTTTACGCAAATGACTGATCTTCATAATCCAGCCAGCAAAAACAGCATAGATTAAGCAAATCGCCAAGCCCCATAACATTAGCAGCGTATTAAAGACTTGTTCAACTTGTGGAATAGCCCACACTGCGATCGCAGCAACAATAATCACCCATTGGATGATAGGAGCGAGTTGACGTTGTGCTAACTGTTCTCTTGTCAATTGAATCAACAATGCTGCCGCCATGATCGCAGCGAACACCCATGCCAATGCAGGAAGTTGAGCCTGAACAGAGAAAAAACCAAAAGCAATTACAGCAACAAGTTGAGCAAGCCAAATCGGCAATACAGCTGTAGTCGCAGCTGGCTGCTGCTTCACCGTTGATAAGCTGCTTTGCCAATATAAACCAAGTCCCAAACCACTTGCGACTAATGCAAGAACTGTGACATTGCCCCACTCTTTAAATTCAATACTGGTCCAATGCCATGCAGATAGCTCAGTACCCATCACATTTGCAAGAATAAAAGCTGCAACTACACCCAAGGTTGTCAACGCAAGCAAAAACTGGCGTGGAATAAAGGATAAACCGAGTGCGATAACGGCAAAAATAGCAAAAAGGACTTGATCAGAAAGATCGAATGCAATTTGTGGACTCACCACACTGCTTGCTGTTGTTAAAACACTACCCGCAAAAAATGGGATAAAAACAACTGCTAACCAGCCAACAATACGCCATCTTGGTGACGCATCAGCATCACGTGTGAGTGTGGATAATGCTTGCAATGCTGTTGTCTGTGATCGCTTTGCTAAAGCAATTTCAAGATAAGCAATGGGCAACGCCAATAAAAACATTGTGCCTAACCATAACAACCAGAAATCCAATTGACGATCAATTTGGACGCCAACCGTAGGGGCTAAAGTGGTAATCATGACAAAAGATAAGCAAAACGCCATCACTGGAGCTAACCAGCGTGACAGAGTTGTGTCCTGCATAATGCATTCCTTGAAAAATCTTTGAACTCATTGCACTTTATGGTGCTTACAATGAAATATTCAATCTATTTTGCCTTTCTCAAGCCTGAAAATCAAAATAAAAGATAGAGAAAGAAAAAGGCAAACCACCATCTAGATGATTTGCCGCGCATGAATTATTATTTTACTCATTAGACCCCTTATTTACACTGATACTCACCTTTTTATTTTTCTATGATAAAGGGTCTTTTCTTATTATCTTGTTATTATGAGAAAAAGCGAGAGAACCAGTTTTTCCCTTTTTTCTTTTCATTCTCTTTAATAATGCCTATCATATTTTCTTTGACCGCACCAACATAATCAGCATCATCATGACGAATATGATTAATCAGCCATTTAGACAGTGCTTCATGTAACTCTTTATCGATTTCCTGTCCCAATTCAAAACGCTCTCGATAAACTTCTATCTTCTTGATAAATAAGTCATGTACACGCTTATGTGGGACACGATATTTATAGTTTGCTTCTTCTTGTAAACTTTCTTCAAACGTGAAATGGGATTGGGTATAGTCAATAATATTATCCAATACACCTTTCATTTTTACCCGATCATTACTGTGTTTTAATTCATCTATTTCATTAATATAATCTAGAATACGACGATGTTGATCATCAATAACTTCAATACCTGTATTATAATCAACAGACCATTTCATCCCCAAAATCCCCCAAGATCAATATTATTTATTGAATAAAAGAATAATATCGATAAAGGAGACAAATAAAAACAAAGCATTTTTGTCAGATTTTACATATTTTTCAAATAAATAAATTAACCTATTGTTTTATATTTATTTTAAATTTTTCACCCACTAAAACACTCAAGTATTTTTTAACCAGTTAGAAAAATTATCTATCTAATTTTATTGAAATATATAAGATATATACATCTTTAAATTAAGAAAAAACCTACATTTGAGCGATGCTACTTCATTTTTATAAATGGATAGATTTGTTTTATAAATCCATTTTTCTCGAGATGGGAATAATACAAAGCGTCTAATATTGATCGGCTTTAGTGACCCGTTTTAGTGATGGATTTTCTGCTTCACGAATAAGTCGTTCAACGCGAGTTAATGCATGTTTAATCGATTTTCCATCTTGGAATAAAATCATTTCACCCGCTTGAAAAGCCGTCCACTCCTCATTATGAGTTAAAGGCTCAGTGGTAATCACAGCGACCCGATCTTCTGCTGTTGTCACTTCACTAAAATCGACTTCCACATCCAAATCAATCAAATGTGCATGTTGAAATGGATACTCTCGCACAAGCCAATGCAGTTTGGTGGTGGCATAACTAAATAGTGCTTGACCATTGGATAAGCAGAAATTAAATGTGCCATGTTCAGCGATTTGAGGGGCGATACGTTCTAATAGAGAAAAAAGCTCTTCAAGACTAGGCTCTGTATAGCCAAACGCTTCAACCATTTGATCTAATAAATAGCAAAACGCATATTCACTATCGGTATTGCCAACAGGTTCAAAGCGCCCATTCAATACAGGATTAAAATCGTGTAAATCACCATTGTGCGCAAAAATCCAATGTCTGCCCCATAACTCACGTAAAAAAGGATGCGAGTTTTCTAAGGTAATTTTACCTTGCGTGGCTTTTCGAATATGTGCGATGACATTACGTGATTTGATTGGATAGTTACGCACCAAATCCGCAATTGGTGACTCAACTGCGGATTGATTATCGACAAATAAACGACAGGCTTTGTCTTCAAAAAAAGCGATACCAAAACCATCACAATGATCAGACGTCACACCGGCTCGTTGGGAAAAACCACGAAAGGAAAAAGTAATATCTGTCGGTGTGGCGCAGTTCATTCCTAATAGTTGGCACATATCTTTTTAACTTTCTGACATCTTTACCTATTGTGCATGAGGTTCAGATGCCTTGTAAATCTCAATATGTGCACAGGACCCGATTAAAACTGACAAAGCTCTAACGTTGCACCATTTTATTCATCACAAAAGAGGTCGCGATTTTATTGACTTCTAAGAATACGAAATAGTCTAAGCACTTAAAATCTTCATCATAGAATGCTTGCTTTGATAACTTCGACTGCATCCCTAAATACGTTTGAAATAACTTGGGCATGCGTTCGTCTTGTGGAAAGCTATAGTCAGGACGTTCAGGCTCAAAAGCACGTTTTGAACGAATATCAATGCTCTGATGTGCAGCGAGTTGTTGAATTTGACGGTGTGTGTAATAAGCACGGGCTGAATTATCTTCAAGATGAATACTGACACAGCCCATTAAATACTTGGCACGCATTGACCAAAGAACTTTCGGGGCTAAATTCAGCCATAACATGGATAAAGCTTTGCCTGAACGAAACTGTGGGTGAACACAGGTTCGGCCGATTTCCAATACATTTGGTAAATGTGAAAAATGTGGCACTACATCAAACTCTTGTGCGCTATAACTTTGTCCGATTTCATGTCCTTGGAACAATTTAAGCCGTGTATAAGCCACAATCTCCCCTGTCCATTTCTCACGTAACACTGCATGCTCACAACCAAAATCATAAATATCTTGATCAAGGCCATCTTCAAAAGTCATCCCAAATTGATGGCTAAATTGCGTCGCTCTAAAACGTTGTACTTGTTGTAATTCTTTTAAATTATCCACCCATTCAAAACGAAACTGGGTTTGCGAAGGTTTTTGACGTAAAGGTAAAGTCAAATTTTGGCGATATTGGTTTAATTTTTCTAGCATAATGAAAGCTCCTTATGACTAGACTTACCTTAAATCGCTTAAATGACATTGCCATGACTAAAACATGAAGAGCTGATGACAAAAAAGAGACCTATATGAGGTCTCTTTCATCTTGGTATGAATATTTAATGCTTCATACGATTAGTAATCAATGTACCAACACCATGATCGGTAAAGATTTCTAATAGCGTTGCGTGTGGCACACGACCATCAACGATATGCGCGCTGACCACACCACCCTTGACCGCATCCAGTGCACAACCAACTTTAGGAATCATCCCGCCATAAATCACACCCGTCTCAATTAAACGATCAACTTCCTGCGTACTTAAACCCGTCAACAGATTTTTATTTTCATCGAGTACGCCAGTAATATTGGTGAGTAAAATCAGTTTCTCAGCACCCAGTGCTTCTGCCACTTTTCCAGCCACTAAGTCCGCGTTGATATTATAAGTATTACCTTCATCATCAACACCTAATGGTGCAATTACAGGAATAAAATCACCTTGGGTAAACATCTCAAGTACATCCGTTTTAACGCCTGTGACTTCACCAACCATGCCCAAATCAATTTGAGAGATTGAACCATCTGCTTCTTGCTTTTCCATCAACAATTTACGCGCGCGAAGCAAATTTCCATCTTTACCCGTTAAACCAATGGCACGACCACCATGTTGATTAATCAAGTTCACGATGGACTTATTGACACTACCGCCCAAGACCATTTCGACAACTTCCATCGTCGCCTGATCGGTGACACGCATACCATCAATACGGTCTGATTCCTGTCCTAAACGCTTTAACAATGAGTCAACTTGAGGGCCACCACCATGCACCACAATTGGATTTAAACCCACTGTTTTTAATAACACGATGTCTCGAGCAAATGAACTTTCCAACTCTGGATCAGTCATCGCATTGCCACCGTATTTCACCACCAAAGTTTTGCCTGCAAAACGTTGGATGTACGGCAAAGCTTCAATCAAAATTTTAGCTTTATCAATGCCGATATGCTCGTGAGGTGGCATGTATCTCTCCTTATTAAGCCTGTGCGAGTTCTTGTGCAATTAGAGGATATTGATCTTGCAACATAGAAACAAATTCTTGGCGAATCTCAATTAATCGATCTGGGTTATCTGCATCAAAACGAACGGTAAAATACTCACCCGTATTGGATGCTCGAATAATGCCAAAACCATCGTCAAAATCAAGTCTTACGCCATCAATTTTACTTAAACGAGCACCTAAACGATGACTTAAAATCTCAATATCATTTAAAACTTGTTTAGGATTCGCCTCGTGCGTACTGATATAGGTATCTTCGGTGCAATATCGTTCAGGATAAATCGCGAATAATTCAGAAAAACTGCCTGCATTGGATTGGGTAAAGTACTCCATTACACGCAATGCGGCGTATAAACCATCGTCATAGCCAAAACCACGCCCATCATTAAAGACATAATGACCAGCATATTCCCCGCCAAACACGGCTTCACCTTGCGACTGTGATAAATAAGCACGTAAGAAACTACTACCTGTACGAATCATTTTCGCTTGTCCATCGAGTTGCTGCACTGTATCTGCAACCATCCGAGAACACTTCACATCAAATACAATTTCTTTATGTGGATGTTGTAACAAACACATCTGTGCGAACAAAGACAATAAACGATCAGGGCTAATAATATGTGCCTGTTCGTCCAGTAGAACCACCCGATCCCCGTCTCCATCTAAAGCAATGCCTAAATCTGCTTTTTCAGAAATAATTGCAGCTTGTAATTGTCTTAAATGTGCTGCATGCGATGGATCTGGAGCATGATCTGGAAAATCACCATTTGCCTCACAGCGTAAAGCTATCACTTCGCAACCTAATTTTTCTAAGACCTGTTTTGCGCAACGACCAGCCGAACCATGCAAACCATCTAAAACAACTTTCAAAGGGCGTGATAAGTGAATATCGCTGAGCAATGATTGCTGATACTGCAAACAGTACTGAGGAATAATCTTATGCAAGACATTTTCCAAATCATGTGCTTGATTTAAATCAGACAAAGAGACTTGAGCCAATTGACCGATTTTTTGAATCGCTTCAGGATTCGGTGGTTCACCGCTCAAAATCCACTTAATCCCATTATCCGATTTTGGGTTATGACTTGCAGTGACCATGATGCCATTACCACCATAATCTCTTGCAATGTAATACATCATTGGTGATGAACAACACCCAATGTTGGTGACTTTAAAACCTTGTTGTTCAAATATTTGCTGAATAATATTGGCATAAGTTGGACTGGTTAAACGCGCATCGTACCCTATTACGATTTGGTTTTGTTCAGCTTTTTTATACTGTAGTACTAAAGCGTAGGCAATTGAACGAATAACATGAGGTGTTAAATTACTTAGCTTTCCCCGGATATCATAAGCACGAAAAATATTCAGAGGAAATGTATGTTTTATATTCACAGTAAGCCCCTATTTTTTATAATCGAAAGACTATTCAAAAAATATTACTATTAAGAAATTAACGTACCCTTGTTGAGAAAAATTAAAATAAATAAATCGTCAGCTGCTTTTTAATATAGTTTTAAGTAACAATCAATATGAGAAATGCAACGTTCCACGCGAGAACATTGCATTTTTAAAGATCTGTTGAAACGTTATTGTTGGCCTGTATGTCCAAAACCACCTGCACCACGCTCAGTCGCAACAAATTCATTCACTTGTTCAAATTGTGCTTGTACAACAGGTACGAGCACATATTGTGCTAAACGCTCACCAGGTTCTAAACGGAAGGTGTTTTGTCCACGATTCCAAACAGACACCATCAACTCACCTTGATAGTCTGAATCAATCAAACCAACCAAGTTACCCAACACGATACCGTGCTTATGACCTAGACCAGAACGCGGTAAAATCAAACCCGCAAAATTTGGATCTTCAATGTAAATCGCCAAGCCAGTTTTGACTAAAACTGTTTCACCTGCAGCAATCTCAATCGCTTCATCCAAGCAAGCACGTAAATCTAAACCTGCTGAACCTGTCGTTGCATACGAAGGCAATGCCCACTCTTGACCTAAACGTGCATCTAATACTTTAACTTGGACTTTCATTTCAACTTCCTACTTACACTTTCTTAACGTTTCAATAAAGCTTTTAAATTTGCGAGATAATGCTGCGCCTGCTCTTTCGGATCAACATTTGGCGCAAGTTTCTTCTTACGACCATGCCATTCCAGCTCATCTTGCGGTAGCTCATCCAAGAAGCGACTTGGTGTCATCTGACGCATTTGCCCACCGTTTTTACGCTGCTCTGCCAGTGTCAGTGTTAAGCCCTGACGCGCACGGGTAATCCCCACATACATCAAACGGCGTTCCTCTTCGATGGTTTCTGCTGCAATCGAGTTTTTATGTGGCAGTAACTCTTCTTCCAAACCAATCATATAGACATAAGGAAACTCCAAACCTTTAGCTGCATGCAGCGTCAATAGGTTCACCTTGTCAGTGTCTTCTTCCTCTTGTTGCTGTTCAAGCATATCCAACAACACCAGTTTACGAATTACGCTTTCGATATTTTTCTCATCAACATCGTCGGCACGATTGATCAGGTTTTGGATACTGGTATATAGCGTCTCAATATTATCTATCTTGGTTTTTTCTTGTGCTGGTGTCGCCGCTTGTTCACGCACATAATCAATATAGCCAGCTTCGTTGATCATCTGACGGACTTTAGGTACAGGTTCATCATCATCTAAAAGTTCACGAGTGAATGTAGCAATAAAATCCGCGAACTCATGTAATTGTGTCGTCGCTTTCTTTGGCAACACCATCGACAAACGTTGATCGGATGATGCCGTTAGCAATGACAGAGTATTTTCTTGTGCAAATAACCCGAGCTTTTCTAAAGTGACCGGACCAATGGCACGTTTTGGGGTATTAATAATTCGTAAGAAAGCACTGTCATCTTCAGGATTGATGATTAAACGTAAATAGCTCATCACATCTTTGATTTCAGCACGCGCAAAGAATGATTGGCCACCCGATAATTTATAAGGAATCTGTAACTGACGCAGTTGGGTTTCTAAAACACGTGCTTGGAAATTACCACGATAGAGCACCGCATAATCTTTCCAGCTTTTACCATTCATGAGCTTATGTGTGATTAAGTCTTTAACCACACGCTCGGCTTCATCATCATCATTCAAACAGGTGATGATACGAATGGTTTCACCATGGCCTTTATCACTCCACAACTTCTTGTCAAAAATGTGTGGATTATTTTCAATCACGGCATTGGCAGCTTTTAAGATACGGCTAGTCGAGCGAT
Source organism: Acinetobacter sp. NIPH 1852 (assembly GCF_022549455.1). NCBI lineage: Bacteria > Pseudomonadati > Pseudomonadota > Gammaproteobacteria > Moraxellales > Moraxellaceae > Acinetobacter > Acinetobacter sp. NIPH 1852. The sequence goes on from NZ_JAKZGG010000020.1 coordinate 45,893, forward strand.
AGTTTTGCTCAAGCTTAATCACTTTTAGATTATGAAAATCCTCTTTGAGTAAAGCCATGTTTTCAGGCTTTGCTCCGCGCCATGCATAGATGGATTGGTCATCATCTCCTACCGCAGTGAACTGTCCCATCACCCCGACTAAGAGCTTAACTAAGGTATATTGGGCAGTGTTGGTATCTTGATATTCATCCACCAACAAATAACGGACTCGGTTTTGCCATTTATCACGCACTTCGGCATTTTCCTGAAGTAAACGTGTTGGCATCACAATCAAATCATCAAAATCAACTGCGTTATAAGCACGTAAGTTCCGCTCATAAAGTTGATAGAGGTGCGCAAGCTGAACATCATCGACCGTTTCACAGGTTGAATGTGCATGTTCAGGCAAAACCAAATCGTTTTTCCAATCTGAAATTTTTCGCATCGCTTTCGCAATCAAATCTTTGCTTTCAGCACCTGATAAATTGTCACGCTGCATCAAATCCATCAAAATTCGTTTACAGTCATCTGCATCTAAGATTGAGAAGTTGGCTTTCAGCGGCAAGTTTTTTAATTCTAAGCGTAATAAATTTAAGCCAAATGTATGGAAGGTCGAAACAGAAAGCCCTTTTGCCTCTTCACGAGAAAGGAGCTTACTGACACGCTCTTTCATTTCACGTGCTGCTTTATTGGTAAAAGTCATTGCAGTGATGCGATGAGCAGGAATACCACACTGCTGCACCAAAAAAGCAACTTTTCTCGTAATTACTGAAGTTTTACCTGAACCTGCACCTGCAAGCACCAACAAAGGCCCTTGAACATATTTCATGGCTTCAAGTTGCTTGTCATTCAATTGACTGGCAGATGACATCGTTGTAATACCTCTCACGTTTCCGAGCATGATTATAGACATCTCTGTTTTAGAATCCCAATAATAAATCTTGGGATATGTATAAATTATGATGTCTTCTGCAAATAACACGCCACAGCTTGTCGCAAGAAATTTAAGCAATAAAAAAACCACCCGAAGGTGGTTCTTTAAAAATCAGTAAAAATTACTGTTTTGCATAAATGCTGATTTCTACACGACGGTTTTGTTCACGCCCAGCAGCAGTACTGTTGTCTGCGATTGGATTTGATGAACCATAACCTTGTGCATCAATACGACCACCTGAAATACCTTTACCAGCTAAATAGTTTTTAACTGATTGAGCACGTGCTTGAGATAATGGAATATTGATTGAATCATTACCTGTGTTGTCAGTATAACCAGTTACTAAGATCGCACTTTGGTTATCTTCAGCCAATACTTGCGCAACTTTGTTTAAAGTCGTATAGAAGTTTGGCTTGATATTTGATTTGTTAGTATCAAAAGTAATGCTACCAGGCATAATCAATTGAACAGAACCATCTGGATTACGGCCAACATCTACACCAGTACCCTGCATTTGTTGACGAAGTTTTTTCTCTTTGTTGTCAAGATATAAACCACCAGCACCACCTAAAACTGCACCAATCGCCGCAGCACGGTTATTTTGCTTACTTGTATTTGCATTACCTTTAGAAACGCCATATCCCGCAGCAGCACCAATCAATGCGCCTAGAGCAGACTTATCATATTCTACGCCGCCAATATTATTACCAGTAGTTTGGCAACCAGAAAGTACCAATCCAGCCCCTACGAGTGTTGAAATCATTAATGCACGCATTGCGTAGCTCCTGTCTATGTATTTTGTTGTCTTGGTGAATAATGAATGAGAAAACGATGCCATACCATTGATATTTTGTTAATAATAAACAGTTTATTTATATTTTTGTAATACTTTGATGCACTTTACTTGAATAAAGCAACACATTTCCTTCATCGTTATACGTTGACTGTTCTTTTCAAAAATAATATCACCATTTTCATTGTTAAGTTTACTACAAATTGGTATTTCACGCCTCAGGAGAAGCTTTAATATTTTGTAGAAATGCGCTCTAACCCATCTAAATATATAAAAATTGTCAAGATCCTCAAATATACGGTTGTATTTCAATTTCTGTTGTTTATAGTTGGATCATCTATTTTTTAAACATTTGCACTCAAGGTTTGATTTATGTCTACCTCAAATAAAAAAGCATCTTTATTGCAAAAAATTAGTAAAGGATTGACCGTTAGCTCAGTCATCACAGGCAGTACCTTCTTACATGGTCCTCCTGTACTGGCTTTAGGTTTGACAAAATTATTCAAAAAATCTGCGAAAGTTGATGAAACCAATATTCAAATTACCAATAGTTGGCTTAGTGTAAATAACTGGTTGATTGACAATGTCCTTCCAGATTTGCATTGGGATATCAGCATCGATGAAAAACTCGATCTGACTTTACAAGGTAGATATATGATGATTTGTAATCATCAAAGCTGGGTCGACACCACAGTTAATCAATATTTTGGTTTAACCCGTATGCCGCTTACCCGCTTCTTTACCAAGTGGGAGCTGATTTTCATTCCTTTTGTTGGTCAAGCCTTTAAAATTTTAGGCTTCCCAATGATGAAACGTCATACAAAAGAACAAATTGCTAAAAATCCTGAGCTAAAATCACGCGATATGCTCGAAGCACGCAAAGCCTGTGAACAATTACTGAGTCAGCCTTTTACTTTATTAAACTATTTAGAAGGCACACGTTTTACGCCTGAAAAACATGCCAAACAGCAGTCACCATATAAAAACCTGCTTAAGCCTAAAGCGGGTGGTTTAGCATTGGCGTTAAATATTCTGGGTGATAAAGTAGATGCCTTTGTTGATATGACCATTGTTTATCCAGATGGTCCGCCTGAATATAGCGATTTTTGGTTGGGTGATGTATCCCGCATAGCTGTCGATTTACGTAAAATTGAGATTCCTAATTGGGTGCTTGGGGGCAACTATGAGGATGATCTAGAGTTTCGTGAACGTTTCCAAAAATGGGTCGATCAAATCTGGACTGAAAAAGATCAGCTTATTCAGCAAATGAAAGAAAAATATACAACCACATCGGACATTAAGTAAATTTATGACTCAGCAGAATAAGAAGCCAAAATCTAAATACCACAGTGTCGATCAAAACAGTTGGCCTTTCCGACTATTTTTGCTCTATGACATCTTTATGGTGTTTATTATTGTATTTAACTTATTCTGCTTAGGTATGAACCTTTTCCTGATGAGTTCTCTTGGGGAATGGTTATTTCAACAGATTCATCTACTCAGCGTTCTTGATTTCTATCGAACCCATCTCAACCCTTGGGTTATCACCACTGAAGCTTGGTTTATTATCTTTTTGATTGCAGAACTGGTTGTACGTTGGATTTTTGCGATCATCAATAAACACCATGCTCGTTGGTGGTGGTTTCCATTTGTGCATTTCTATGAAATTCTAGCCATTATTCCTTATTTACGTTTCTTACGTTTATTTCGGGCTGGGATTATTGCCTACCGCTTATATGAAATGGGCTATCAGGTGATCCCAGAAAAGATACAGCGCACACTTTTATTTTATTATCGTGTGGTGATGGAAGAGTTATCCGATCGCGTGGTACTGACTGTACTTGATGGGCTAAAGCGTGAGTTACAAACCAATAGTAGCCATCAAAAAACCATTCATAATTTGGTTGATCATCACCGCCAGTTATTTGTGACGACACTTTCCTCTTTGCTACAAGAATCTTTGGCGACTGCTTTACAACAGCAACAACCTGCGATTACCCAAAAAGTAGGTGCGATTGTCAATCAAGCCATCGAAGATACCCCTGAACTGACCCAGCTATTACGCCTTATTCCGATCGTCGGTGGGCGGATTGAGCAACAGATTCAAAGTATTGGACAACGCTTGGGGGAAAATATTAGCGCAGGTTTAATCGAGCCTTTTACAGCAGGCTCACCTCAGCAGCCCAATGAAAATTTTCAACTGATTGCAGAAAAAGTCAGTGAGCTAAATATTAATAATCAATACTTGGAAGAATTGGTTAAATCTGTCGTATTTGAAAGCATTGAGGCGATAAGCAAACAAGTTCGAGTCAAGCAATGGCAAGAAATGCTGGATGAAAATGCTCAATTGAACAAAAAAGCAGAATGATTACAAGAAAATTTACTATTCGAGCTAGAGAATTGCTGTAATTTGTTCTAGCATTTGCTTTTATTTATAACACACTAGAGTGCTTAAAAGCCCTGAAGGATACATTATGGCTGATATACGGATTACGGGCAGAATGGTGAATTTTAGTCGATTAACTTTCGACACAAATGACCATAATGCAATCCGACAGCAATTGACGAGCACACTCAATGAAGGTTCTTATTTAGGAACTTTGGTAATTATAGACAGTACCGTTGAACAAGAACTCATTGCCTTAATTCAAGTGTTAATCGATCTAGGCCTACAACCAATGGCAGTAATTGATGGTCTCTTAGGTGATGAAGCACGAGCGATTCAATTCCCTGTTTTACCTGCGGATCAACCCTTACAGCGGATTAAAGCATCTAAAGAACAAGTGGTAGCTCACCCAGCTAAAGAGCAAGCGAATAGTGCTGCAATACAAACACCACAAAAAAACACAGCGCATACGCATATCACCTCTTATCATGATGAGATTTTGCGTACTGGGCAATGTTTGGTACAAGATCAAGGCGATATTATCTTAAATGCAGGTATGAACAGCGGCTCTGAAGTGATTGCATCTGGAAATATTCACATTTATGGTAATGCACGTGGTAGAGTCATTGCAGGTGCAGGTGGACATACTTCAGCGCGCATTTTTTGCAATTCTCTCGAAGCAGAACTGGTCTCTATTGCAGGGACATATTGTGTTGCAGATGATATTCCTAAAGATCTGATCAAGCAGCCTGTACATATTTATTTAAACGCCAAGCAAGAGCTTGAATTTGAAACTTTGCAGTTTTAATTTATAAACACCAAAAAAGCCCTTTTAGGGGCGTATGACCATAAATAGGAGTGGATTCGGTGGCCAAAATTGTTGTCGTAACGTCAGGCAAAGGTGGTGTAGGTAAAACTACGACCAGCGCATCTTTTGCAACAGGATTAGCCCAACGTGGTCATAAAACTGTTGTGATCGATTTCGATGTAGGTTTACGTAATCTTGACTTAATCATGGGCTGCGAACGCCGCGTCGTCTATGACTTTGTTAATGTCATCAATAATGAGGCTCGCTTACAACAAGCGCTCATCCGTGATAAAGAAATTGAAAACCTATACATATTACCTGCTTCACAAACCCGTGATAAAGATGCCTTAAGTGATGAAGGTGTTGCACGTGTGATTGATGAATTGTCACAAGAGTTTGATTACATCATTTGTGACTCACCAGCAGGGATCGAGCGTGGTGCAATTTTAGCGATGTATCATGCTGATGAAGCAATCATTGTCACAAACCCAGAAATTTCTTCTGTTCGTGACTCAGATCGTATCATCGGTATGTTGGATAGCAAAACTAAAAAAGTTGAGCAAAACGAAGGCCGTATCCGTAAGCACTTGTGTATCACACGTTTCAATCCAGAACGTGCAGATAGACAAGAAATGCTGACGATTGATGACATTTCTAAAGATATTTTACGTGTTCCGACTTTGGGTGTTATTCCTGAGTGCCCGAGCGTACTTCAAGCATCGAACGAAGGTAAGCCTGTTATTCTTTATACAGAAGAAAAAGCTGGTCAAGCCTATGATGATTTAGTGGCTCGTTTTCTTGGTGAAGAACGTCCTTATCGACACATTGTGGTACAGCCAAGAGGTTGGTTAGCTAGACTATTTGGAGCGTAATGATGGCAGGATTCTGGAGTAAACTATTTAGCAGTGATGAAAAGTCATCAAGTGCACAAACTGCCAAAGATCGTCTAAAGGTAATTGTTGCATCTGAACAAGGCTTAGGTCGTCGTTTAAGCCAAGACAAAATTGACCAAATGAAAAAAGAAATCATGCAGGTCGTCAGTCGTTACGTTCGAGGTGTGGATGAACAGCATATTCAAATGCAAGTTCGTTCAGAAGCAAATATTGAAATGTTAGAAATGAATATCAATTTACCTGAAGATCGATAGTAGTTTTTTCATTAGCGATTTTTTGCAAATAAAGGCAAAATATGAGACTGGGTAAGCAACGCTTTGTCCAGTCGCAAGACGAGAAGCTATGCTTTGAGTGGACTGGGTAAGCAAAGCATAGCTTTGCCCAGTCGCAAGACGAGAAGCTACGCTTCGAGTAGAATATTTTTCCTTTATTAAAGACTGAGGAGACTGTCATGGCATTATCACAGCCAGCAACTTTCAATGAAGAATGGTCAGATGAGCGTGTTTTTGCCTACCTCAACCAACTTCCACCAACAGGTGTCAATGCTGACTTTCATGTCCTCTATCACGCATTTAAACACATGCGTCCAAATGACTATGAGCGATTGATTACTCAGTTTTTGGCTGATGGCCGTGACTTGAATGCAACCAATCCTGAAGGATTACGCATCCATGACGTAATTGCACAATTTCCACGCCAAAAAGATGGTTTCTTAGAAGTCTTAGCAAAGTTTGCTTAATAAAAAAAGCCTGCATCATGCAGGCTTTTTTTTAAATAATTATCGACTTCCGATTAAATATACACCCAACAAAGTAAAAATCCCACCTGAAACACCATCGATCCATTTTGCAAAGTTTTGATACGCTGTGCGAAATGTAGGTAGAGAAAATACAAATGCGACCAAAGTAAACCATAACGCAGTTTCTACTGAAACAATAATAAACAGCAATGAATGATGCTGATCAAATAAAGGATTGGTTAAAAACAGAGAAAATACACTACCAAAATAGATGATTGCTTTTGGATTAGACAGATTTGTTAGCAATCCTTTCATAAAAAATAAATAAGGTGATTGAGGTAAGACAATCGGATTTACCGTCTGATCCCCTTTAGAGAAAGCAGAACGAAGCATCTGGAAGCCAAGCCAACACAAATATAAGCCGCCCGCAATCAACAGCCCTTGTTTAAGCCAAGCCATTTTTTCAAAAATGATATTGAGCCCCATTAACGCCAATAGTGACCAAAGCATTGCACCGATGCAAATACCCAAAACAACCAATACAGCCTCTTTACGCGAACGACTGATTGCCGTTTGCGAGACCAAAAAGAAATCTGGTCCGGGTGTAATTAATGCACAAAAATGAATGAAGATTAGCGTACTCAATGCAACTAACATAGCTCACCCTAGCAATGGGACTCCAAAGCGTAAGCTTAAATAAAAAATGTGATTATTACTATATAAAAATAAGCAAATATAAAAAGAAAGCCTCTAAATAGAGGCTTTATTATTGGATTTTTCTCGTTAAACGAGAATATCTCGTTTTCCATTTGCACCCATCGCACTGACGATACCATTTTCTTCCATTTGGTCAATAATACGGGCAGCTCGGTTATAACCTAAACTAAATTTGCGCTGTAATGAAGAAGTTGAAGCTTTGCGTGTTTCCAAAACAAAAGCAACACACTGATCATAAAGCGCATCACGATTTGGATCACCATCACCATCTTCAAAACCACGTGAAGACGGTTCCTCATCAAAAGGCGTCAAGATTTCATCAACATAGTTAGGTTCACCACGCTCACGCCATGCATCACAAATGCGATTGACTTCGTCATCACTAATAAATGCACCATGAACACGCTCAGGCTCAATTTTACCCGGCCCTAAGAACAACATATCACCATGACCAAGCAAGTCCTCTGCCCCGCCCGCATCCAAGATCGTACGCGAGTCAATCTTACTGTTTACACGTAATGCCACACGGGTTGGGATATTGGCTTTAATCAAACCAGTGATTACATCTACAGATGGACGTTGCGTTGCAAGCAGCAAATGGATACCTGCCGCACGAGATTTTTGTGCTAACCGCGTAATCATTTCTTCCGCTTTTTTACCGACCTGCATAATCATGTCAGCAAACTCATCCGCAACAATGACGATCGAAGGTAACGGCGTCAAACGTGCTGCACGTTCTTGTGTTGCTGAGTCACTTGGTTTCCACGTTGGATCGATTAAATCCTCACCATTTGCAATCGCCTCTTCGACTTTACGATTGTAATCACTGAGTTTACGAATTTTAAGAAATGACATCAGTTTATAACGACGTTCCATTTCATTTACACACCAATTTAATGCACTCACCGCATCTTTCATGTCGGTTACAACAGGCGTTAATAAGTGAGGAATATCATTATAATTGGCTAATTCTAGCTGTTTTGGATCAATTAAAATAAAACGCAATTGATCAGGCGTATATTTCAGCAACATCGACAAAATCATCGAGTTGACCGCAACTGATTTACCTGAACCTGTGGTTCCCGCGACCAACATGTGTGGTGCTTTACCCAAATCTGCAATAACAGGATTACCTGAAATATCTTTACCCATCGCCATAGAAAGAATGCTATTTGGATCGGTAAAAGCAGGAATGGTCAATAATTCAATCAGACGCACCATTTCACGCGTGCTGTTTGGAACTTCAATACCAATATAAGGTTTGCCCGGAATGACTTCTACAACCCGCACAGATGCCATCGACATTGAACGCGCTAAGTCACGCGAAATATTAGTCACTTTAGATGCTTTAACGCCCGGTGCAAGATCGAGTTCAAAACGCGTGACCACAGGTCCTGGTTGAGCTTCAACCACCTGGGCTTTTACATTGAATTCCTGTAGCTTAATTTCTAATAATTCAGAAAGTCGCGCCAATTGTTCCGCTGTAAAATTCACCTTTTTGTTTGGATCAACTTTATCCAGCAACTCTAAGCCCGGTAAAGTTGGCAAGTCACGACGTTTCTGCGCAACCTGCATCGCACGTGACATTGGTCGCCCAAATGTATCCGTTAATGGCGCATCCAAATCAAAATCTTCTTCTATATCTAAATCTGTTTCAGCCTTACCTGCTGTTTCTTGCCACGCTTCAATAAAAGCTTCTTTGGATAACTTTTCTTTTTGCATCTCAGCGGTGGCACTTACAGCAGCAAGTTGTACATGAGGGTTACTGCTTGTTGGCGTGGTTATTTTGTCTTGCTCACTTTCAACTAAAAGATCATTAAAATGATCGAAATCATCCTGTGCATCTAGATGTGTATTATTGGCAGGCGGTGTATGCGAATAAAGATTTTTTGTTGGCGTTGATTCACTTAGTGGCGAATCAAAATCAATATCCACCGCATGATGTGCATTTTGTTGCAGCTCTGGCGTAAATGGTGTGTGTAAATCCGTCGCTGTCTTGGTGTTTGGAACCGCAGCCAATAGCTCATCAAAAATTTGATCATCATTCCAGTCTAAATGGTGATGATTGCTTTTCTGAATCTCTGGTTCTGACTGAGATGGCTGTGGCGCTGTAGAAGAGTTTTCATCATCAGCAGCTCTTAAGAGCGCATCAATTTCTTGTTTATGATTCGCATCATCACTTTGTAGCGCGCGCCATACCTCACCTGTTTGAACGAGGCGTTGGCTTTCCGTTTCAAACTGATGTGCGCGTTGTAAGGTTTGCTCGAAGTCTTCGGTTTGCGGCGTTTGTTGTGGTTGATTACCTTGTTGCTCTCGCGCAACGACATCAGCAAACAACTTTTCCGCCAAAATCTGATGATGTGAATCATCCATTTTTGTTGCTTTGGCTTGGACATCATCTACCGTTGCGCTAGTTAACGTTGCTTGCTGCACATCCGATTCAGTCTGTACTGGTACTTTATTTTTTATTGCAGGTATTTCTGATGCCGCCAATTGCTCAGTACGGTCATAAGCGGACTCATTCTGCGGCACATTTCTATAGAATAAATCTTGTAAATAGGCAGGTGTCTTTTTCAACATCAACCATGTTTTATTCCATTGAATACCAAAAGCTAAAGTAATCAATAAAATACTAAATGCCAGTAAGAACAATGTCGCACCATAAATGGTCAAAAGGTGAGACAAGCTTTGCCCTAACTCATAACCAATGATGCCACCTGCAGCATTATCCAGCGTATCCGCAGGCGTGTTCCAATGTAAATACAATAAACTAGAGATCGATAAGATCAAAAAGAATTGTGCTGCATAACGAAAAGGTAGATTTAGAAAGCTTCTTGGCCACCAAACCTGTACCGCCTCTATAAATAAAAATAAAGGAATGAGTAAGCTCGCCCAGCCCAAGAAACCAAATAATAAATCTGCGATCCAAGCGCCAGCGACCCCACTTGCATTTGAAACATGCTGGGTATCACTAGAGATATGCATCCAACCCGGATCAAAAGGTGTGTAGGTCACTGTGGCAAGAAATAAATAAATGCCAAAAGAAATTAAAAATAATGTCATTAAAAAGCGTTGTGCATAAACACTTGACACCGCAGCCATATACAATCCTGTAACCCAATTCGTTATTTGTTGGTATCTTTTAAGGTCTAACTTACCTTAATCAATAAGTTTTATATTATGCACGCGTTCTAAAAAAAAAGATGCACGATTGTTTACTGTTGTTGTTAACATCGAAGGGCGATTCACATTTTCGACACGTAATTTTGAAATAATCAATTCCTCAAACATGATATAGCCTATTTCGATTGAACTTATCAATATTATCCACATGGTTTTGCCCCCAATCTTGTGTGGATTCACGTATAATTTTAGCATTTTCAATATAAGAAGGATGTTCTTTAATGAGCGCTCGTCACTCACGATTAATTATTCTGGGTTCTGGTCCTGCAGGTTACAGCGCAGCAGTTTATGCTGCACGTGCCAACCTCAAACCGACACTCATCGCCGGTATACAACTAGGCGGTCAATTGACCACGACCACTGAAGTCGATAACTGGCCAGGTGACCCTGAAGGATTGACTGGTCCAGTCCTTATGGATCGTATGCAAGCTCATGCAGAACGTTTCGGTACAGAACTCGTCTACGATCATATTAATGAAGTTGACCTCAAAACTCGCCCATTCGTATTAAAGGGCGATATGGCTGAATACACATGTGATGCGCTTATCATTGCAACAGGTGCGACTGCACAGTACTTAGGTCTTGAATCTGAAGCTGCATTTATGGGACAAGGTGTTAGTGCTTGTGCAACCTGTGATGGTTTCTTCTATAAGAACCAAAATGTCATGGTTGTAGGCGGTGGTAATACTGCGGTAGAAGAAGCGCTTTATCTTTCAAATATTGCTGCACATGTCACTTTAGTCCATCGTCGTGACAGCTTACGTTCAGAAAAGATTTTACAAGATCATCTTTTTGCTAAAGAAAAAGAAGGCAAAATCAGTATCATTTGGAATCATCAAGTCGATGAAGTTCTCGGTGATAAAACAGGTGTAACTTCTGTTCGTATCAAATCAACGCAAGACTCAAGCACTCAAGACGTTCAAGTCCAAGGTCTATTTGTTGCGATTGGTCATAAACCGAATACCAGTATGTTTGACGGTCAACTTAACCTACGCGATGGCTACATCCAAGTGCAAAGTGGTACTTCTGGCAATGCAACAGCAGCTTCTATTGAAGGTGTTTTTGCTGCTGGTGATGTCGCGGATAGTATTTATCGTCAAGCGATTACTTCGGCTGGATCAGGTTGTATGGCTGCTTTAGATGCTGAGAAATATTTAGACAATTCGAACTAATTTACAATTTATGAAAAGACCACCAAATTTTTGGTGGTTTTTTTTATAAATCATTCATACAATCAAAAACATGAATACTTTTTAAACAGAATTTAATAATGGATGTATGAATGACAACAACATGGACTAACGGCTATCAAACAGAAGTAAATTATACCTATGGTTATTATCGTGACTTGAGCCCGAATTTTCAAAAATTCTGCTTACTGCTCAATGGCATCGAAAGTCCTGACTTTCAGGATAACCAAACCCATTGTGAACTTGGTTTTGGACAAGGCGTTAGTATTAACATTCACGCCACAAGTAATGAAGCTAAATTTTACGGTACCGACTTTAATCCTGCCCACGCAGCACATGCCAATCAATTAGCAGAACAAAGCCATATTGAGCATTTTTTTTATGATGATAGTTTTGAGGAACTTCTGAATCGCCATGATTTACCGATGTTTAACTCGATCAGTTTGCACGGTATATGGAGCTGGATTAGCTATGAAAATCAACATATTATTTTAAAATTCATTCGAAAATTTCTAAAACCGAATGGTATTGTATATATCAGCTATAACTGCGTCACTGGTTGGGCTGCAAACATGCCAATCCGTGAGCTATTTCATAGTCATTTCAAATTTAATAGTAAAAGTACCAACCCAATTCAAAAGGTGAATGAAGCACTAAACTTTAGTGATGAGTTACTCAAACAAAACCCCGTTTTTGCTCAGCGTAATCCAAACGCCACACAAAAAGTTGCAGATTTAAAACAACAAAATCCCAACTATTTGATTCATGAATATCTAAACCAAGATTGGCAATGTTTTTCATTTCAACAGATTGTCCGCATTCTTGATGAAATCAAACTGTCTTATGCTGGTTCTACTGATTTAGGTTCTCATCTTGATAATATTAACTTTTCTGAAGAACATCAAAAGTTTTTAGATGCAATTGAACATCCAATCTTCAAAGAGCAATGCCGAGACTATTTTGCAAATACACAGTTTAGAAGAGACTTATTCATTCGTGGAAAGAACAATTTAACTCCACTACAAGTCCAAGAAAAATTACGCAAGACCGCTTTTGTGTTACTTACTGCTAAAGAACAATTACCAACAAGTATCAATGGTCTATTAGGTACATTCAATTTAATTGAAGAAATTTATCAACCTATTGCTAATCGATTTGCTGAGGATAATTATCAACCATTAACAATCGCGGAGTTTGAACAAAGTTTTCCAGAACTAAACTACGCAAAGATTTTAAATGCATTAGTAATTTTATGTCATCTCGGTTTGGCGCAACCTTGTCAAAATCTTAAACCACAAGAGAAAACGGTTAAACACTGCCATGATTTAAACCATCACATCCTGAAACAAGCCAGTTTTCATCAAAACTATAACGTCTTAGTCAGCCCACTTACTGGTATCGGCATTCCAACAGAACACTTCCATCAGCTATTCTATCGTGCACATTTTATTGATGGATTAGAAACAGCAAGTGATTTTGCGATTTATGTCCAAAATGTTATCAGTCAACTTGGATGGCTAGTTTTAGATAAAGATGGCAATACCGTGGCTGATAAAACCCAGAGCCTTGAGATCATAAAGGGCAAAGCGCAAATCTTTATTGATAGTAAAAAAATTGAAATCGCGAAACAACTTCGTTTATTTAATTAGCCTGTCAATGGAATGGTGATCTTTCAACGATTGCCATTCTGTTTCAGTTCAGTTAGTTTAGAATCATTCCTATTCACTTTTCCCGATATGCAACAACTCCCCTTATCTCAATACACTTTTCCAAATCCAATAGAAGCAGATCCTGACGGTCATGGATTTATCTGTATTGGCGCGGATCTCTCCCCTTCTACTTTATTGGAAGCGTATACCCACGGCTTATTTCCTTGGTTCAATGAAGATGAACCGATTTGCTGGTGGAGTCCCGAACCTCGCTGCATTATCGAACCGCAATCATACAAACCAAGCAAATCCTTAATCCGTAATATGAAAAAGCATGATTATCGGATTACGATTAACCATGCTTTCGAAGAAGTCATGCGCTCTTGTTCAATGCCACGTAGCTATACCAATGAAACGTGGATTAGCGAAGATATTATTCAAGGCTATTGCGCTTTATTCGAAGCGGGCTATGCTTATAGTATTGAGGTCTGGCATCAACAGCAACTTGTCGGTGGTTTGTATGGTGTTAGCATTGGCAAAGGCTGTTTTGGTGAGTCAATGTTCAGTACTGAAACCGATGTATCGAAAATGGCATTTTATACCCTAATGCTAATCGGACAAGAAAATCAGTTCGCTTGGGTGGATTGCCAACTGGTCAATGAACACCTCATAAGTTTAGGCGCACGTACACTTTCTCGCCAAATATATCTAAAATCGTTACAAGATGTAATTATTGCCCCCCCTATCAATTGGAAAAGCTATCAAGAACGTGTATTTTCAAGTAAAACAATAGCACTTAATGCAAAATTAGACGGTTAACGGACGAACACCTTGGAGGGACAGATTCATGAAATCATACCAACCCAAGTCCCTTTTAAATGACTTACAGTATTACATCACGCCACCGCATGACTGTAGCTACCTCGATAGCAAATCAGCTCGAATGGTGTTTTTAGATCCAATTCACCGTATAGATGTGGTGACATTGTCGGAACTTTCTCGCGTCGGTTTTCGACGTAGTGGTGATTTTGTTTATCGCCCTGAGTGCCATTTGTGTCGCCAATGTTTATCTTGTCGCGTACCTATTCAAGAATTTCAAATGAATAGCAGCCAGAAAAAGGCATGGAAACGTAACCAAGATTTAAAAATGAATATTTTGCCCACTTCTCAAGCGACGCAACAACATTACGATTTATACGAACGCTATATCAATGAACGCCATGCAGATGGCGATATGTATCCAGCAAACCTTGACCAGTTTGAAAAATTCCTTGTGCATAGCTGTACCGATAGTTTCTTTCTGGAACTATGGAAAGATCAGAAACTAATTGGGGTTTCAACCTGTGATCTCATGGATGATGGGCTATCTGCCGTTTATACTTTCTTTGATCCAGATGAACAACGTCGTTCTTTGGGTGTCTTTGCGATCCTCAAACAAATCGAATATGTCCGCAGTCTAAACCTTGAATACCTCTATCTGGGTTACTGGGTTCCCCACTCACAAAAAATGAATTACAAATCGCAATATACGCCACTCGAATTATTGCTTGATGGACAATGGCGTAGGCTCAATCGTCCACTCTCCAATAATGAAATACAGCAACTTGGAGATTCATTAATGAGTACACTTCCATCCGAATGGAATAATTTAATTATTAAATAGCGTTTATTGAAATAGCGCTGCAAAATCATCAGTGCATGTTCTGACCATGATCACAGCATGCTCTCTTGAACCATCACCATTTGGATAATAGTTTTTGCGTAAATCAATTTGATGGAATTGCGCTTTTTCATATAAACGAATCGCTGCGCGATTACTTTCTCGCACTTCTAAAAAAATCTGAATCGGATTATTTTTTAATTGCTCGATTGAATAATCAAGTAATGCATAGCCCAATCCCTTCCCTTGCTGACTTGGATGAATCGCCATCAGTAATAAATTTGCTTCGTCCAACACAGGCTGTAAGATACAAAAGCCTACCACCTGATTGGCTTGTTCATAAACAGTACATTGGTGAGATACTAAAGATTCTTGGAACTGCTGTTTAGACCATGGATGTGTCTGAACTAAGCACTCAATCGCAGCAACATGATCCACGTCACTTTCTTGCATCAATCGGATCAAAATCTACTACTCTATAAATATGATGATGCGATTATCAGCAATTTTAGCCAAAATTTGAATAAAAAAATGGACAGTTTTCACTGTCCGTTGAAGTTAACTTGGATTGAAACCTAATTCAGTACGCCATTTATTTAATAGCTCAGTTGTATCATCATCATTCGGATGAAAGCGAGGTCTTAGGAAATCGAGTAATGTCGGAATCTGACGTGACATAAAGCCTTTGTAGCCATACATAAATTTGATCATATATTTTGTATCACGCCAAGTAAGCTTACCATCAGTTTTGAGTAGCTTCGCTGTAAAGTATGATTGCGTGATGAAGATCAATCCCATTGCAATCACAAGCGCCAATGAACGCATAAAATACGCTTTTGCACCTCGACCATACATTGTTTCATATACATCAAAAGCAACCGCCTTATGTTCGTTTTCCTCTACTGCATGCCACATCCAAAGGTGATACATGGTTTCGTCTTGGAACATTGCCTGAATGTCTGGGTTGCTCAACAATTCTTCTGCAATCGTCGAAGTAAAATGCTCTAAGGCACACGTTCCTGTCAAACCAATCATTTCTTTGCTAAACCCAAAAGGTTTAAGCGCTTGTGAAATTATGCCGACTGTACGGTTAATCAAACGTCCAGTTTGTGCTTCCATTTCTCGCACATCGTAACCATAGGCTTGTGCAGCTGCATTAAAAGCCAAATGTTCTTTGGAATGCATCGCCTCTTGACCAATAAAAGCACTAATTTCTTTCTGTAATATAGGATCAGCTAATTTAGGATCATTTCTCACGGCACGAGTACTATTGACAAAGAATTGCTCACCTTCTGGGAAGAGTGCTGATAGTGCAGTCATAAAATGAGTTAATGCTGCATCGCCATGTGCCCAGTAACGTGGTACTTCACCAAATTCAAAATCCATCCGGCGTACAGGGAAACTGGCACCAGCACGGTTTGAAATATTAACTTTAGCATTCATACCTTGTTCTCCTATAATGCAAATATTCTTTTTAATTACGCTCTATTTATTAGTTATACGCGCTTTTATATGCATTAAATAAGTGCAGATAAGGTCATTAAAGCATCATCTTAGGACATGAGGAGAAATAAAGCATCGCTTTATTTCGACGCAAGAGGAAAAATTAATTAAGTATTAATTTTTTCGACACAAGGAAAATTTATCAAATAAGAATAGAAAATCTAGTTTTCATAAAAAAAAAGAAAGGACAATAAAAATTGTCCTTTTTTAACATACAATTAATAGCTGAAACTAGAAATCACAAACCTAGCTTTGCTTTCCAATCTTTGAGCAATTGCACAGTATCCAAGTCGTTCGGATGGAATCCTGGTTTCAGATATGCAAGCATCTCACCAACCATCCCTGCAATAATCCCTTTTGATGGACTATAGCCATATTTATAAATCATACCCAATTCTTTTAGATTCAGTTTGCCATCTTGTTTAAGCAAGCGTAAGACAAATGATGATTGTGCTAAGAAAATAAAGACCATTGCCACCACTAATGCAGTATTACGCAATGCATAGGCTTTGATGCCACGACCAAAAATTTCTTCATAAACATCATAGGCAACTGCTTTGTGTTCATTTTCTTCGACGGCATGCCAAAACCACATATATGACATAGTGTCATCTGTCATCAGCTCTTGAATGTGCGGATTACGCAATAGTTCAGAAGCAATCGTCGCAGTAAAGTGTTCCAACGCTGTCGTTGCAGTTAAATCAACCATTTCTTGTGTCATGCCAAATGGCTTAACCACTCTCGCAAAATTCTTACGTGTGAATTGAATCAGTTTCGCTGTACGTTTTTCCAAAGTTGTAACATCATGACCATATTTCTGTGCGGACTGATTAAAACCGACATGCTCTTGCGTATGCATGGCTTCTTGACCAATAAAAGCACTGATTTCTTTTTGTAATGCTTCATTGTCTTTAATCGCAGGATGATGACGTACTGCGCGAACAGAATCAATAAACAGCTTTTCACCATCAGGAAACAACGCAGACAAAGCTGTCATGAAATGAGTTAAACCCGCTGATCCACTCATCCAATATTCAGGGACTTGGTCAAAGTCAAAGTTCATGCGACGTACAGGAAAACTTGCACCTGCACGATTTGAAATATTTACTTTAGCATTCATGCCGCCTACTCCTTTTAAGTGAAATCTCTCACTGAGTAATTTTGTTCATTTTCTTGAGTTTTATCTTACTGTTTTATTGGTATCAATTAAGTGCAGTTTAGGACAGCTAAGTATCAGTTTGGGACATGAGGAGAAATCAAGCATCGCTTTATTTCGACGCAAGAGGAAAAATTAATTAAGTATTAATTTTTACGACGCAAGAGAAAAATTAATTAAGTGTGAATTTTTACGACGCAAGAAAATAAAGAGCAAACAATAGGCATAAAAAAACACCCCAGAGGGGTGTTTTTTTATTACTCTAGATGATTAGAGAGTTACTTTCGCAACAACACCAGCACCTACAGTACGACCACCTTCACGAATCGCAAAACGTAGACCTGGGTCCATTGCGATTGGGTGAATTAATT
>NZ_JAKZGG010000021.1:0-59000 GCF_022549455.1 Acinetobacter sp. NIPH 1852
CGCTGATGGTAGTGTGGCACTTGCCATGTGAGAGTAAGTCATCGCCAGCTTTTAAATTCAAAACCTCCCAACTTATGTTGGGAGGTTTTTTATTGAGGAAAATAAGACAATCAAAAAAAGTTGGTTCATTATTAAAGAATGTTCGTCTTAATATGAGTTCCTTGTCGGATAAAATTAAGGGGTAGTTGGAACGCTGATTTAATGTATTTTACTTAGATTAATCTATCTATGGATAAAACTTTTTTGCATCTATTTAATTTATTGTACGTCTGAAAGAATGAAAAAAATTAATCTATAATTATCAATTTTAATCAAAAGCTTGACTTGTTTCTCTTTAATTTTTTTTACTCATTAATAAAGTATATTTACAGAAAATTAATAGTATGGTTACATTAGGCATATTTTTATAATGAAAAAAATCTTATTCCATATTGGGGTTGGGTTGGGGATATAAAGGAATGATGATGAATAAAAAACAGCTTATATCAAAGTTGTCTGTAATTGCTGTATCAATTTTATTAGCAAGTTGTGGTGGGGGAGATGGGTACTATGGTTCAAATAATAGTAATAACTCAGGTGGTGGAAATGGCCAAACTCCTGTAACTACAGTTAATATCGCAGATATTGTACTATATGATGCTAATAATACAGTTGTAACCTCTATTACAGCGGCTGGTGTTACTGCGAAAGTTAAAGTGACAGATGCTTCAGGAAAGGGGCTAAGTAGCGCGATTGTTACATTTAGCGGTGATGGAGTTGTCTTTGGTACAAGCAATGGTGCTGTTCTTACAAATGCAGATGGTGAGGCGAGTATTTCAATCAAACCTCAAGATTTGAATGCTACGGGTGCATATCAAATTACCGCTATGGTGAGTTATAACGGTTTGTCAGCAACGACCAAACCCTATAACTTTGCTTTACAAGCAAGTAATATTGTTTTAGTCGGAATGATGGCTGCAAGTGGATCATTAGAATCTGGCGCTTCAACTAATATTACTTTAAAGACTCAAGATGCGATTACAAAAGTTAATCAAAATAATGTCACAGTAAATTTCAATGCGACATGTGGTACATTCGAGCCTGCAACAATTGTGTCCTCAAATCAAGGGGACGTGACAACTTCCTATAAGTCAATTGATGCTGCTGGTAAATTGTGTGAGGGTGAGCAAACCATTACAGCAACTGGCTCAAATATTCCAGAGTCTAAAGTTAAAGTTAGTATTGCTGCTATTGAGGCAAATTCAATTGTTTATACATCTGATGCAGTAAATTTAGGCATCAACAGCAGTGGTTCAGCTTCCTCTGGTCAAGTTGAATTTACACTTTATTCGAATGGTGTACCCGCTGCAAATAAGGATGTTCAGATTGAGTTATTACGTGCTCCTGAAGATTTAAGTTTTATATCTTTAGGAAATCAAAATATTAAGACCGTGAAAAGTGATCCAAATGGTAAAGTGATCGTCACTTTATATCCAGGTGATAAGCCAGGGCCGGTGGAAATAAAGGCAACATTAGTCTCTAATATAAATGTATTTGCACTATCTAAAAATGTTGCTGTATCAACAGGGCGTGCAACTCAAGATGGTTTTAGCTTATCAGTAAGTAAAAACTCTTTACAGAATAGAGTGGATGGCGATAGTGCAAATATTCAAGTTATGTTGCGAGATCGTAATGGTAATCCAGTACCAAATGGCACTGTTGTTAGCTTCGTAAGTGAGGGTGGGGTCGTTACGCCTAATTGTTCTACCGCTAATGGGCGTTGTTCGGTAACTCTATCCGTACAAAACCCTCGCCCGTTAGATAACCGCGTAACGGTATTGGCATATGTCGAAGGTGATAAATCCTATATCGATAAAAATGGTGATAATTTATATACTGCTGGCGTAGATGCGCTGACAGATATATTGGGTAATAATACAAATATTGGTGACTTTTTCAGAGATGATAATGAAGATGAAGCCTATAATGCAAATAATGGCGAGTTTGTTTATAGACGTAATGCTGGAACAGAAGCATGTGCAGCATCTACTATTGCTCAACCAAACATTGCAAATACATGTAGTAAAAATTTAGATGCTATCCTTCGCCAACAACTATTATTTGCATTTGCTGAAAATACAGCTATCTTTACCAATGTAGGTGCCAGCGGTAATTTATTATCTTTTAATCTGTATGGAAATAGCGCTCAAAGTGTTCCTATGCCTACAGGTTCAACTGTGAATGTGACGGCTGAAGATAATACCAAAAACAATGATTTGTCTTGTGTAGCAGAGTTTGTTCAAGGTAGTTCACCAGTTGCAAGTGTATTTAATCTCTTAACACCAACAACATTTAAGAATAGTACGCAGACATTTTATGGCTATCGCTTAAAAGAATGTGCAGTGGGTGATACTTTCAAAGTTGCGGTGACATCCCCAGATGGTAAGGTTTCAACTATTTTTGTTGATTATCAATAAGAATTTAAATTTATTATAAAAAACAGTGCTACGGCACTGTTTTTTTGTATCAATTACAGATTAATCATCTAACAAATCCATTTGTTTTGCTAATTGGTATAAATTATTTGAACGATTACCTGTACGACAAAACATTAAAATAGGTTTTGGTAATTCGTTGTAATGGTTTGCAAAAGTACGAACATCTAACTCGGTAATTTGGCCTGCAACAACAGGTTGATAGACATAATCTAATCCTGCATTACGTGCAGACTCCTCGATTTGAGCACTCGTCGGCTGTTCAGGGCCTCCTTCCATATCAGGGCGATTATTGATAATAGATTTGAATCCTTTCTCTACGACCTGCTCGACGTGATCTGGTCCAATTTGACCTGCAAAACCAATATTCTCTGACATCTTGTCACTCCAAAAACAAACAAAACATTTTATGCTCTATCATAGCATTAAGCTTAATGTTGAGTTTAAATGTCTATAGTAAATAAACGATGAACCTAAAAAAGATAACGTAATGGAGCGCGCATGCACACCTACACTGTTGAGCCGTTGTATGTTCCAAGTGGTGATGAAACGATCGCTGCTGATTTTTATCTTCCTAAGACAAATATTAAACCTGCCGTAATTTTAATGGCACATGGCTTTGCAGGATTGCGTCAATTTAAATTAGTGCAATATGCACAACGTTTTGCTCAAGCGGGTTATGCCGTCATTCTATTCGACTATCGTTTTTGGGGAGGGAGTACGGGAAAACCACGAGAATTGGTTTCCTTAACTGCTCAATTAGATGATTGGAAAACCATGATTCAACATGCATCTCACTGTAAGTTGATCGATAGCCGACGGATTATTCTTTGGGGAACATCCTTGAGTGGTGGTTATGCACTGAGTTTGGCAAGTGACCTCAAAAACATCCAAGCAGTGATGGTACAGGTGCCCTATGTGGATGGTGCAGAGACGGCCAAGCATTACCCACTTCAGCGCTACCCTGAGGCTTTAAAGCGTTCCAGTCAGGACTACATGGGGTCTAAGATGGGGTTGGTACCTAAGACTCTACCTGTTGTTGATCAATATAGACTGTGTTTCTTACCGACATCGGATAGTTATTATGGTTATCATTCGATTATAAATCCTGACTATTACTGGAGTGGCGAAGTCCCAGCACGGGTATTTTTCAATTTGATGCGTTATCGCCCAATTCAGTTCGTACGGAAGATTAATATTCCTGTTTTATTTATTGCAGCGAAGCATGATACATTGATTCCGATTGAGTCGAGTCGTGAAGCTGCAACCAATATTGCTCCTTTTGTGAGCTACCATGAGTGGGATATGAAGCATTTTGATATTTATCACGGTTCATGGTTTGAAAAAGCAGTCACAACCCAATTAGAATTTTTACATCAACATATTGGAGTGATGTAAATGATGATTGTCTGTGCATCATGTGGTGCAAAAAATCGCGTACCCGAAGAAAAATTAGCAGTTCATCCGAATTGTGGTCAATGTCATCAGGCATTATTACCTCAAGCGTCAATTGAGTTAAATGAACAAAATTTTAGTCACTTTATCAGTAATACCGATTTACCGGTTTTGATTGATTTATGGGCCGAGTGGTGTGGTCCATGTAAGATGATGGCACCACATTTTGCTCAAGTTGCTCAGCAAAATCCGTATGTGATCTTTGCGAAGATTGATACGGAAGCAAATCCACGCTTAAGTGCTGCATTCAATGTCCGAAGTATTCCGACCTTGGTCTTGATGAATAAAACCACCGAGTTAGCAAGAATCAGCGGTGCATTACGTACGCCTGAGTTACAGCAATGGTTAGATCAGCAATTACAGCAACATTAAGAGAATGAATATGACGGAACGCTTGAATCATCCAGAGGGTACTTTATCACTGCAAAATATTGCAATGCCAGCCGATACCAATTGGAGTGGTGATGTTTTTGGGGGCTGGATTGTCTCCCAAATGGATTTAGCGGGTGCGATTCATGTTGAACGTCTGAGTAAAGGTCGTTGTGCCACAATCGCGATTAATCAGATGACTTTTTTGGTTCCAGTTAAAGTCGGCAATGTAATTAGCTGCTACACCAAAATCCTGAAAATCGGAAATAGTTCGGTGCAGGTACAAATTGAAGTTTGGAATAGTCATGATGACTCTCGAGATCCTGTGCGGATTACGGAAGGGGTCTTTACTTTTGTTGCTGTTGATGTGAATGGCAATAAACGTGTGATTTCTGATGAGGTTAAACAAGCTTATTTAGCGAACTTGTAAAATATAACGCAAACGGATATGAGCTTGATTATGTATGCTCTATCTTTTTGTTTTATATCATATTGGCATTTGGAGTGTAGATCATGGCTGAAGAACTCGTTTTGCAACAAGGTCATAAAGCTGAACAATATCAAAGTCTAGTGCCGCAGATTCAAGCGATTGTTGATGGTGAATCTGATGTCATTGCCAATCTCGCGAATATTTGTGCAGCATTAAAACAGCAATTTGATTGGCTATGGGTTGGTTTCTATCTTGTGAAAGACGATGAGCTGGTGCTAGGACCCTTTCAAGGGCCGATTGCTTGTACACGTATTGCAAAAGGTCGTGGTGTCTGTGGAACAGCATGGCAACAACAGCAAGTGATGATTGTGCCCGATGTGGATCAATTCCCTGGGCATATCGCATGTAGTTCGGCTTCTAAGTCTGAGATTGTATTACCGATCATGAAAAATGGTGTGTGTATCGGGGTTTTAGATATTGATAGCGATGAACTGGATCAATTTGATGACGTCGATGCTGAGTATCTTCAGCAGCTAATTTTAATCATTGAAAAGTTCATGTAGGGCGGGACACTGCAAAAAATAAAGCCCAAATCATTTGGGCTTTGTTTTTATCATTCAAAAAATTATTTTTTGCGTTTTGGCAGCCAAGCCCAAAGCATTTGGCATTGGATTGGTTCATTGCCAGCATCATCAATGACAGTGACAGGAATCAATAACTCGCCTTTTTCATTTTCAGCGATAAACTTTTGTTGATCAGCTGATAATGTTGCTGTCGCTGTTAAGCCACCTTGAGCAACTTTTAAATAATCGACATGCAAAGATTTAATCAACAAAATGCGACTATCTGGAACATGTAGACCAGTTAAAAAACCCGTTGCTGTTTCAGCCAATAGCGCCATTGCTGCGGCATGAACCCCTTTAATATGGTTTTGCATATTACGTTGGTTTTCAATACGCACAGTCACATGGTCTTTATCCACTTCTAAATAGCGAATATTTGCTGTTCCCACCATTGGAACAACGCGGCCAAAAGCTTTGCTCCATAGCGTGCTACGAATGCCTTTAGGAAACTTAGACGTGGTTTTAACCAGCGTATAAAGACGGTTATCTTTTGCCATAGTGAACCTATTGCTTAGTCTTTGAAATTATTAAATTGGAGTGGCAGACCAAATTGTTGTTCACGTAAAAAGTTCATGACTTGTTGCAAAGTATCGCGTTTTTTATCCGTGACACGAATTTTGTCGCCTTGGATAGAAGATTGCGCTTTGATGCCGCTTTCTTTAATGGCTTTATTAATTTTTTTTGCGGTATCTGAGTCAAGTCCATCTTTAAGCTTGACAACTTGAACCACATTTTTACCAGATGCGGTGGCTTTTTGAGGATCTAATGCTTGTACGTCAATCTTGCGTTTATAAAAATGGTTTTCGAGCATGCTATAGACTTGTTCACATTGGAAATCACTTTCAGTTGAGATTTTGATTTCCTTATTTTTTTCATTTAGCTCAATAGAAACATCCTGTCCGCGGAAGTCAAAACGTGTCGCAATCTCTTTTTGAGTGTTTTGTACGGCATGATTGACTTCAAATAACTCTAATTCAGAAACAATATCAAAAGAAGGCATAGTTAGACCTTTACAAAGGGAAAGAATATTTGAGATGCTAAGGGGGTTTTCTTCATTTGCCAAGTGTTGTTTACATCAAAGGAGTGCGCAATGATCCGTAAACAAGAAATTACAACATTTGAGTTCCCAAAAGACGCTGTCATTTGGGATGTCCGAGATACCAAAGCGTATACAGAGGCTCATGTCAAAGGGGCAGTAAATCGCCCAATTGCTGAATTAACTGCGGATAGTTTGACTCAGGTTGCAGCGGATCAGCCGATTTATATTCTATGCGGGGGTGGCAGTAAAGCACCTCGAGCAGCAGAACTTTTAGAAGGTATTGATGGTTCTCGTGAATATGTTGTCTTGATGGGTGGCACACGTGCAGCACGTGATGCAGGCTTAGCTTTAGAGCAAGGTGCTTAATCGCTAAGAAAATTTGCCAAAATACTTCGGTATTTTGGCAAATTTAAAAAAATAAGAATCTGATTAAAATAATTTTTCTTAAAACGATGGTTTAGCCAGAATAATAAGGTTTTTTTACTTTAACTTTCTTTTGGAAACGTTGAGGATTGAGTTTATCTAATAAGCTTTGTGGAATTGGACAAAGCTCACCTAAAACCAATGCAGCTAATACTTCACTGCACAGCGGCGCAAACAAGAAACCTTTAGAACCTAAACCTGCAAAGGTATAGCACTCATTTGTATTTTGCATTTTGCCGACTAAAGGAAAGTAATCTAAGCTTTGTGCGCGCACAGATGCTCGGCCTTGCCATGAGTCTGTCGATGGGAGCTGTTGCGCGTATTCGGGAAAGACACTGTGGATAAGTTCATGGTTATGCACATGGTCTTCTGGTAATACTTCGGTATCGTCTCGATTTGGATAAAATGAAGCGCCTAAGATCAGTTGAGTCGCTTCAAGCTGCATACAATAACCGCCATAGCTATAAGCTTGATCAAGAGGAAGCGGTTGATTGCTGTTATTTACCCAACTGACTTGTCCACGAATTGGTTTAAGTACTGGATAGTTTTCAAACAGTTCTGCACTTTGCTTGGCACAACACACAATCACATGATCAGCCGTTGCAAGTCGTTCTTGATCTTGCCATAGCTCAGTTTGCTTTTCTACTTGCTTTAAATCTGAGATCTTGGCTTTTAGGATCGTGATATTGGGATGTTGCAAAATCTCATCACGGAGTTGATGCGGGGAAACGGCGCCTGCTTGTCGTAACTTTAAACTGGAAAGTTCAGTTTCAGGGAGAGTCTCTAGCGAAGAGTGAGCAGATAAAACATGATCAGGATATTGTTCTACCAATCCCAAAAGTTCATCAGGATTTTTTAAAGCAATTTGTTGAACCTGAATCGGTCTAAACGCTTTAAAACGTGGATAAAAATTCAAAGCATGTTGCCAACTCAAAGTCATTAAGTGGTCATGTGCTTGTTCAATTGGACATAGCTTTGGGTTGAGTAAGGCGAGAGGGTTGCCTGATGCCCCCGAGAGTGGCTCATTTTGCTCGTAGATCGTGATTTGATGCCCACGTTGAGCAAATGCCCATGCACTACTTAAACCCGCGATTCCTGCGCCAATGATGGCGATATTTTGCTGCGTTGTTGTTTTGGATACAGGCTGTTGTTGCGTCACCACATTTTCTTCGGTATTTCGCGATGCTATTTCAGTTTGTGAAACAGCCTCAAGCCAAATGGCTTTAAGCATTTCTCGTTTATGACCAAAACCACGTGGGCGACTGATTTGAATACCGTGTTGCTTGAGTCCACGTTTCAGTACACCTGCAACGCTAAATGATGCAAAGGTTGTACCCAAGTCAGATAAACGAACAATATGATTGAGTACATTTTCTTGCCACATATCTGGATTACAAGAAGGGGCAAAGCCATCCAGAAACCAAGCATTTACTGCTTGGGTTTTAGGAATACTTGGAAAAATATCTTGTGCATCACCTAACCATAAATCGAGACTAAAGCGCTCTTCAGGAAAATCAAGGCGGTGACAACCAGCGATCGGTAATGGGTATTGTGCAATCAACTTTTCGGCTAGCGGTTGTAGCTCAGTCCAAACATTGAGGGCACGGATGAGATCCGCTTTGCTGAGTGGAAATTTTTCTACGCTGATGGCGTGTAAATGGCTGTGATTATCGGGACGAATTTGTCGCCAAAGTTGCCATAACGCTAAAATGTTTAAACCTGTACCAAAGCCTGTTTCGCCCACACAAAAATATTGATAATCGTTGAGTTGGGAAAGACGCTCAGTGAGATCATTGCCATTTAAAAAGACGTGGCGTGTTTCTAATAAGCCATTGTCTTTGGAAAAGTAGACATCGCCGAATTGTTTAGAAATGGGAACTTCAATACCATCGATGAGTTCCCAGTCTAATGCGGCTGTTTGTAGTTTTGATGACTCAGACATAAATAAGTGTGTTGCGGTTTACCACTGGCGACGGCGTTTAGTATAAACATAACTTGCGATAAAAAAGCCAAGAATGACACCGACCGCAATGGTCATCGCACCGTAGAGGAACATTTGCGCGCTACGTTCACTTTGCAACACTTGGACTTGCACAATTAAACTGTCATTTTTTAACTGTAATTCTTGGTTTTGAGTCAGGGCTTCAAGATTGGCATTTTCAAGTTGCTTTAAACGGCTGGCTTGATCTTGAATAAGCGCCTTATTTTTTGCTTCTTGTTGCTGTTTGGCTTTGGCAATTTGTTCTGCTGTCAACGGTTTGGTTACTGCGCTTGCAGTGGTTTGAACCGTTGATGATTCAACAGCCCAAACACTAGAAGTGAGTAAACAAAGAGCAAATAAGCTTTGGAATGCAATACGCATGGTTTACCCTTTTGGAAACGCTTTGTTAAAAGGTTTTACATCAATCTTGGCGTAAATCCCTTCTTTTAAAAAAGGTTCTTCTTCAATCCACGCATCAAGTGCTTCTCGACTATCAAACTCGACAATGATGGTGCTGCCAATAAAACCAGCTTGTAGGTCATCAGGGTCTTTGGGGTGTGCGCCAGCGGCAATTAAACGCCCTTCATCATCCAGTTTCTGTAGACGTGCTACATGTTGTGGACGAGTCGCTAGACGTTTCTCCAAAGTACCTTCACGATCAGTACAAGTTAGTACAAAATATGGCATAACAGTTGCTCAATGATTCAGAATTTAGTCTGTGGTTTTAAAACGTTTTCTTAAGCAAAAGAGTATAACAGCAAGGTAACTGAGCGACACGATAATATCGCCAAAAGCGGTGAATTCTCCCCAATATTTTCCTTGTAAGAACATAAAACCAAAGAAGAAATGTAAAGCAGCTAACAAAAAGAACTGACCACACCACGCCCAGTTCAATCGTATCCATTCCTTTTTGTTTAACTCTAATACTGAACCGAGCATTTTTTGAATAATTGGCATTCGCTCTTTATTAAATAAAGGCGTAACCAAAAAGCCAATGCCGATACCGACATTGATAATGACCGCTTTCATTTTGATATAGGTGACGTCACTGAAAACCAAGGTGATTCCACCAAAAATAACCGACATGACCACGATAAACCATTGCATCTTTTCCAGTTTAAATTTTTGGAAAATGAACAAACAGCCGTAAACCACCAGTGTGGAAATGAGTAAGGCACAGGTTGCAACAAGAATATGATTTTGATCCGTATTTCCTGCACTACCCACTAATTCTAATAATGGGTGATGATTATCTTTCGGGTCGGTAGTTTTATAAAAATAAAAGAAGATAATAATCGGAAGATAGTCGAGCAACGCTTTCATGTTACAGTACGGCAATGAAATAGGTCAGATAGCATAATACAATCCATGTTCGGTGTCGATTTACATACCCATAGCCTTATCTCAGATGGTACTTTGTCTCCAGAGCAATTGGTGCAGGCTGCTGTGGATGTAAAAATTCATACTTTGGCTTTAACCGATCATGACACCATGGATGGCTTGGCGCAGGCTCGAATGTATGCTCAAGACCATGATATTCAGATTGTTTCGGGTGTTGAAGTTTCTAGTCAATGGGCGAGAGAAAATACCAAAAAGAGTTATGGTGTACATATTGTTGCGTTGAATATGCAAGACGAAACACCGATAAAGATCATGCTCGAGAAGCAGAAAAAAATACGCGCTGAGCGAGCAAGGGTGATCTGTTGTTTATTAGAGAAATGTATCGGTTTTGATATTTACCCAGATGTGGTCGCCAAAGTGGATGGTCATGCGGATCGAGTGACTCGAACTCATATTGCAAAAACACTGGTCGGAAAAAATATTGTGAGTCGCCCACAGCAAGCATTTGATCGTTTTCTAAAAGAAGGCAAGAAGGCCTTTGTGAAATTTGATGGAGTGGGTTTAAAAGAAACCATTGAGGTGATTCATGCCAGTCAAGGTTTTGCCGTTTTGGCACATCCGACACGCTATGATTTATCTGCTACTAATATTCGCTATTTGATTGAGTTATTTGCTGAGAGTGGCGGTGATGCAGTCGAGCTGCCACCGAGTATAGAGCCTGCGTCAACACGGCAAATGGTGGATCGAATGATTCAGCAGTTTGATTTGGCGGTTTCCATTGGCAGTGATTTTCATGGTGACAATATGCCTTGGGTCAAGCTTGGACACACGCCGAAAGTAAATGAAGGGCAGAGAGGCGTTTGGGAAAGTTTTAGATAAGTTTTTTAAAGCAAATTGTGCACATGCGCAGGGTATCTGTTCTGAAAATAGTCCAATAAATATTCTAAAAATAATTGAACTTTGGGTGGGATTAAATTTCTATTCGGAAAAACAGCATAAATTGAAGTGGGTTCAACTGGATACTGAGCAAGAACTTGAACGAGTTTTTCTGCTTTTAAGTCATCACTGACATGCCAAATCGAATGATTGGATATGCCTAAGCCAGATAAAGATGCTTGTCGAACGCCTTCACCTGAATTGGTTGTGAAATAACCAGCCACTTGGATTTGTTGCAGCTCTCCCTGTTTTGTTATGAAATTCCATTGATCTGTTAAGCCATGTTCATGTTGTTGCAAAATACAACGATGTAATTTGAGATCTGACAATGTTTGCGGCTGACCATATTTTTCTAAATATGTAGGCGAAGCGCAGAGTAAACGTGGATTTGATGTCAGTGCTTTGGCAATCAATGTTGAACTTTTTAATTTTCCAATGCGTATTGCTAAATCCATCCCATATTGAATCAGATCAATGTTTTGGTCATTTAAATCTAAGTGAATTTTCAGTTCAGGATGTAATAATGAAAATTCAGCGATCACTGGCATTAGAATTTTTGTGCCAAACGTGGCAGAGGTGGTGATTCTGAGCGTGCCAGAGAGGCACTTGTCTTGAACTTTTAGTGATTGCTGTAGGCTTGAAAATTCATGAAGCCAGATTCGACCATGTTCAAGCAAGGTTTTCCCTTCCTCAGTCAGACTGATTTTACGAGTGGTGCGATGCAACAAACGAAGTTGTAGATTTTGTTCTAATCGTTGAATTCGCTGACTGGCCACAGAAACAGAAATATTGGCTTCTTGAGCGGCTCTGCTGATTGAACCTAAATCAGCAACTCGAATAAAAAATTGGAAATCTTCTGTATTCATTATCAATAAAACCAGAAAAGTATTTCTTGATTATCGTGGTTTTTTAAAAAATCTCATAGCGCTATTGTGATCTCAAGCGAATAAAACTTGATGAGAGAGGCGTAGGATGAAATATCATTTCTTAGGAAATTCGGGTTTAAAGGTATCCGAACTTGGATTTGGTGCAGGAACATTAGGCGGGAAAGGTCAGATTTTTTCAGCGTGGGGACAAGCCGATCAGGCAGAAGCCAATAGCATGATCCAACTTTGTCTAGATGCTGGTATTAACTACTTTGATACTGCGGATGTTTACTCTAATGGTGAATCTGAGCGAATGTTGGGTCGGGCACTCACCTCAGAGCGTCAACATAATATTATTTCAACCAAGGTGGGAATCCGAAGTACTGATCAACTCAATGATGCAGGCTTTAGTCGAAATTATTTACAGCATGCCGTGGAACAATCATTGACGCGATTAGGAACAGATTATATTGATGTGTTGCAATTGCATCAGTTTGATAGCTTTACCTCCTTGCACCAATTGATGAAAACCCTCGATGAACTGGTGCGGAGTGGTAAGGTGCGTTATATCGGAGTGTCAAATTTCTCTGGTTGGCAACTCATGAAAGCTCAAGCGATTGCTGAACAATATGGTTATGAAAAATTTGTGGTGAATCAAGTCTATTATTCATTGATTGGACGTGATTATGAGTGGGAACTGATGCCTTTAAATGATGACCAACACATTGGAGCCGTGGTTTGGAGTCCTTTGGGTTGGGGCCGTCTAACGGGTAAGTTTGATCGGGAGCATCCGATTCCCGCGGGCAGCCGTTTACATGAGACGGCGCAGTTTGCTCCCCCAGTGAATGAAGCGCTGCTCTATGATGTGATTGATATATTGCAGGAAATCGCAGATGAAACAGGTCATTCGATTCCACAGATTGCATTAAATTGGTTATTACAACGCCCAACCGTGTCCAGTGTACTGATAGGTGCTCGAAATGAAACACAGCTACGAGATAATTTAAAAGCTAAAGATATTCAATTGACGCAGGAACAGATGGATAGACTCGATCAGGTAAGTGCGATTTATCCACCTTATCCGTATTATCCTTATTGGAATGGACAATTTACTGAGCGCTTTAAGTCCTTGGTTTCATCCCATTTTATTCAGTAAAGAGGGATTGAGATCAGGAAAAGAAAGTCGCCCCTATACGTCAACGCTAAGGGGCGGTTTAGTTTTACAATAAATTATGATCATGTGCCTGAATTGGCGGTGGGGTAGGACGACCGAGTGTTCCGAGCAATTCAATTTCGATGTTTCGAACCATGGCATCGAGTGGCAGATCATTACTTTGCGTACCAAAAGGCTCTTCGATTTCGCTGCTCAATGCATCTAAACCTAAGAAGGTATAAGCCAAAATGCCAACCAAAAGTGGCGTTACCAGCCCCAGTAAAGAACCTAAGCTAAAGGGTAACATCACACAGAAGAAATACACTGTACGGTTGAGCAGTACTGAATATGCAAAAGGAATTGGGGTATTGGCAATACGATCACAGCCTGTTTGCATTTCACTTAACGCAACAACATGCTGGTTCATTTGCGTGTAAATAATATCTGAGATTTCACCGTCTTTGAGTGCTTGTAAAAGCTCCCACTGAATCAGGCTCAGCGTGTATTGAGGTGCATTATGTTGTTGATAAAGCTGTGTAAGCGCTTGTTGGCTTAAGCCACTGGTTTCGGTCAATTCCGTTGGATTTGCAGTTTGGTGACGTAAGCGGTCACGTAAAACATTCGCAAATACAATTACATTTTGAATGACTCGTTCACGTCGTGCTTGGGTTAAAACGCGGCAATCGCGATCAAAATGTCGCGCTGTGGCAATCAGAACACCCCATAGTTTACGTGCTTCCCACCAACGCTCATAACAGGCGCTGTTCTTAAAGCCTAAGAAAATAGAAAGCACAACACCGATCAGGGTGAAGCCAACTAAAGGAATCTCGGGGAAACGAAATAATTGTATATATTCAATACCGCCAATGATGGCAGAGATGAGCATAACAAATCCGAGAGAAGGTAAAATTTTGGGTAAAATCGTCCCACGCCATGAGAATAAAACTTTAAAAATACTCGGCTGGTCACGAACAATCATGTTATTTGGATCATTAATTTTATCTGTTGATGTTCAGGCTTGCTTCAGCCTTTGTCAAGACGAGATTGTTTGATTTTAATAGGGTTGAGTAGTTGTTGTTCAGAAAATGAAAAATAGCCATCTGATGCAATAATAAAGTGATCAATGAGGTTAATTTCAAGTAATTTACACGCTTGCTTGAGTTGCTGTGTCAGGTAAATATCTTCTTGAGAAGGTTGAGCGATGCCATAGGGATGATTATGGGCAACCACGATTTGGCAGGCTTGCTGTTGTAAGGCATAACGCAAGGTCTGATTCAGTGAAACACTACATGAATGTTGCGAGCCAAAAAACAGTTTTTTGAAATGTAATTTTCTTAATTCAGCATCTAAACACAGCACCGCAAATACTTCTTGTTTTTCACCTTGCAGTTCGTAACGTAAATAATCAAGTACCAGGTTTGAGTGATCTAAACAAAGTCTTTGTTGATGAAAATGATTATTCAGATAACGCCGTCCAAGCTCTTTGACTGCCATAAGCTGTGCATATTTGGTTGAGGCGATGCCATTAAACTGGGACAAATCCTCAAGTGAAGCATCAAAAATTGGGTTTAAGCCGCCAAAATGTTGTATCAAAATACGAGATAATTCGACTGCAGAATGTTGCTTCGAGCCTGAGCGCAGAAAAATTGCCAGTAGTTCTGCATCGGATAAACTCTGTGCCCCTTGAAGTAATAAGCGTTCTCTTGGTCGTTCTTGTTCAGGCCATGCTTTGATGGACTGTTTAATCGATTGATTCATTGTTCAGTTCACTTTGATTTTATTGTGTTTATGACTTTTTTAAAAACCCATCACTTGGGTCTGATCGTATTTAATGCTATTGTGAGCGCCACTGCAACAGTAAGGTATCCTGTTTGTGAGCTTCGATCTAAGTGTTATTCCCCACAAAAACATTATATTAGCGGTCACGGGTGGCATTGCAGCCTATAAAAGTGCCATTTTAGTACGTCGTTTAAAAGACTTTGGTTTTGATGTCCGCGTGGTCATGACACATGGCGCACAAGCTTTTATTACGCCTTTGACCTTCCAAGCACTTTCTGGAAACCCAGTTCATACTGAATTGTTAAATCCAGAGGCCGAAGCTGGTATGGGACATATCGAGTTGGCGCGTTGGGCTGATTTGATTTTAGTTGCACCTGCAAGCTGTGACAGTATTGCCAAATTTGCCAATGGTTTGGCCGATGATCTGCTCAGTACCTTGTATTTAGCGACCAAAGCACCTGTTTGGGTTGCACCCGCCATGAATCAGCAAATGTGGGCTGCAAAAGCGACTCAGCGTAACCTACAAACCTTGGTTGAAGATGGCGTGCATGTGATTATGCCAGATGCGGGTGAGCAGGCGTGCGGTGATGTTGGTTTAGGGCGTATGCCTGAGCCTGAAGATTTAGCTCGTCAAGTTGCAGCTTACTTCCATAAAGCACAGCGTGCCATCGCAGAGAAATTTGGTTTATTGGCTGGCAAGCGCGTCACGATTACAGCAGGTCCAACCCGCGAAGCAATTGATCCTGTCCGTTATATTTCAAACCATAGCACAGGTAAAATGGGCTTTGCGCTCGCAGCCGCTTGCTATGCAGCAGGTGCGAAAGTCACCTTGGTCGCAGGTCCTGTGAGTCTGGATACACCTAATGGTGTGCAACGAATTAATGTCAGTTCTGCCATGCAAATGTTAGATGTCAGTATGAATCAACTGGCAGATGGTTGTGACATCTTTATCGCCACCGCTGCGGTTGCTGATTATCGCGTGGCACAAGTGGCAGAACATAAAATTAAGAAAGCAGGCGATGAACTTGCGGTTGCTTTAGTGAAAAATCCAGATATTGTGGCGACCATCGCGCAGCAACAGGAACGTCCATTTATGGTCGGTTTTGCAGCTGAAACGCAAAATGTTGAAGAATATGCTGCGGGTAAATTGGTTGCGAAGAAGCTGGATATGATTGCGTGTAATGACGTCTCTCGTCCTGATATTGGTTTTGCTTCTGATGAAAATGCCATGACAGTATTCTTTGCTCAGTCTTACCACATGAAAAAGCGTGAATTAGAGAAAGCCTCTAAACAGGAAATTTCGCAGCAATTGGTTGAATCGATTGCTGACGCATTACGTCGTCGTTTGTAATTTATCATTGTTAGCATCTTTCGGATTTTCTTCTGACTGCAAGCTTGTTAATGTGGAGAAATAGCAACAAGAGGGCAGACAGATGCAACAGCAACGGAATTATGATCGTATTGCTCAAGCGATTGCCTATATACAGCAAAACTTCCAGCAACAGCCGCAACTTGATGAGGTCGCGGCTCATATTCATCTAAGCCCAGCCCATTTTCAGCGTTTATTCAGTGAATGGGTGGGGACCAGTCCGAAAAAGTTTCTGCAATATATCAGTGTGGAATATGCCAAAAATATTTTAAAGCAACAGGGCAGTGTCTTTGATGCAACTTTTGCAACAGGACTTTCCAGCACCAGCCGGTTGCATGATCTCTTTATTCAAATCGAAGGTATGACACCTGCCGAATATAAACATGGTGGGCAGAACCTAAGCATCCATTATCAGTTTGCAGAGACACTTTTTGGTGAGGTGTTGATCGCCTCAACGCATAAAGGGATTTGTGCGCTCACCTTTGTGCAACATCAAGCCGATGCGCTAGAACAATTAAAATCTCAATTTCCCCAAGCAATTTTTAAACAACAAGCTGATCAGTTTCAACAAAGTGCTTTAGTTCTTTTTCAAAAAGATCAGTGTCGATTGGCTGATATTAAATTGCATTTGAAAGGCACAGACTTCCAATTGAAAGTTTGGCAAAGTTTGCTCAAAATCCCAATGGGACAACTTTCCACTTATGGCGAATTGGCCAAAGCCATTGAGCATCCCAAAGCAGCGCGGGCAGTTGGTACCGCAATCGGCAATAATCCTGTGGCTTTTTTGATTCCTTGTCATCGGGTGATTCAGTCCACTGGAGCATTTGGTGGCTATGAATGGGGAGCAACCCGAAAAATGGCAATGATTGGTTGGGAGGGAGTGCAAACACATGCAACTGTTTGATATCGAAGCTGATCCCAATCATAACCATTTACCTTATGACGGCACGGTACAGTATTATGGCAAAGTCGTTGAAGGTTTGAGTGCGGA
The DNA here is from genome assembly GCF_022549455.1 of Acinetobacter sp. NIPH 1852. NCBI lineage: Bacteria > Pseudomonadati > Pseudomonadota > Gammaproteobacteria > Moraxellales > Moraxellaceae > Acinetobacter > Acinetobacter sp. NIPH 1852. The sequence goes on from NZ_JAKZGG010000021.1 coordinate 17,230, forward strand.
TGATTATTTTGAGAAGCTGATGCATAACATCGCATGGCAAAATGATCAGGCCATCATTTTTGGTCGGCAGATCACCACCAAAAGAAAAGTAGCGTGGTATGGCGATCGCGCATTTGAATACACCTATTCAAACATCAACAAATACGCTTTGCCTTGGACATCTGAGCTGATTGAACTAAAAGCATTAGTTGAACAATTAACAGGTGAAACATTCAATTCTTGTCTACTCAATCTTTACCATACAGGTGAAGAGGGAATGGCATGGCACAGTGATGCGGAAACAGATCTGAAAAAAGAAGGTGCGATTGCATCGTTAAGCTTTGGTGCGGAACGAAAGTTCGCTTTTAAACATAAGCAGACTAAGGAAAAAGTAGAATTGTATTTAGAGCATGGTAGTTTGCTGGTGATGAAAGATACCACGCAACATTATTGGTGGCATCGTTTGCCGCCGACCAAAAAAGTGAGTACGGCACGAGTCAATCTGACCTTTAGAACGATTATTAACTAACATTAAAAAAGGACTGAAAAATCAGTCCTTTTTTATATCGAAGCAATCGTTATAACGATTATGCTTGACCTTGTGCAGCACCTTCAGTTTGTAGGCGTTGCATATTCGCTTCAAACTCAGCATCAAAGTTGATTGGTGTTAGTAGCAATTGTGGGAAGCTACCTTTCGTCACTAAATCATTCACTGATTCACGTAAGAACGGGAATAGGATATTTGGGCAGTAAGCACCTAAGATGTATGGAAGACGATCTTCTTCTACACCATCAATCAAGAAAATACCTGATTGAGTAATATCAACGATGAACGCAGTTTCATTTTCATTATTTGCTTGAACCACAACTTTTAAAGACACTTCATAGTGCGTTGGATCAATTTTTTCTGCGGCAGAAGATAAGTTGATATTCAGTTCTGGTTGCCATTGTTTAGTAAAGACATGTGCACCAGGAACTTCAAATGAAATATCTTTTGTATAAATACGTTCTAACGCGAGTTGTGGTTGAACTTGTTCTTCGCTCATCGTTTTTCCTTAAATTATGGAACTGTTGTTAATTAAGCCAATAATGGATCGAGTTTTCCTTCACGCTCTAAGGCATAAAGTTGATCAAAACCGCCAATAAACTGGTCGTTGATAAAAATTTGAGGCACTGTACGGTGATTGGTACGTTGCATTAATTCAATACGAACCTCAGGTGCTTCATTAGAAAGATTAATTTCTTTATAAGCAACACCTTTGCGCTCAAGCAATTGTTTGGCGCGTACGCAATATGGGCAAGAAAGCGTTGAATAAATAGTGACATTGGTTGTCATTTCATCTCTCCTTAAGCTTTGGTTTTACTTTTGACTAAAGGTAAGCCCTGAGCTTTCCAGTTGCTAATGCCACCGTCTAAGCGGTAGCTGTCAGCATGACCCACTTTTTGCAATGCAGTGCCGGCCACTTGTCCTAAGTTACATATAAAGACCAATGGGCGGTCACTTGCTTTGAGTTCATCAAGGTGGCTTGTGATCTGGCTATATGAAATGTTACGGCTACCACTGATGTGGCCTTCACGGAAATCTTTCGCATCACGTAAGTCGATCAAGATCGCATTTTTCGCTTTGACCAAAATACCGAGAGATTGTGGTGAAATTTTACGACCATTGCGTTGTCCTTCTAAAACAAAGAACAATACGATGAGTACCGCAAGCGTACCAAATAAGAAGGGGTGATTCCCCATAAACTCAAACCAACGTTCCACAAGTCACCTAAAGTTAAAATCAAAACTGCCACTGAGTATAACTTATCTGTATGGTGATCAAAAACTTTAGTTCAAGGGCTCATTTGAATTAATGCTAATTTTTTTGCTGTGCTTCTTGAATCTCATCCAACAGTCGTAAGTAGCTATCTAAACGACGCGGCAAAATCTCACCTGCAACAACTGCTTGTTTCAAAGCACAATTTTTCTCATGGGTATGGGTGCAATTACGGAACTGGCAAAGCCCTAAATGTGCCTCAATCTCAGGAAAACCAGTACGTACTTTTTCTAGGCTTAAATGCCACAGCCCAAACTCACGAATTCCCGGTGAATCAATCAATGCGCCGTTTGTTCCAAATTTAATCAAACGGGTGGATGTAGTGGTATGTTGTCCCAGCGCAGAGTTTTCAGAAATGATATTGGTTTTTTGCGCAGCGTCAGGAACGATGGTATTAATCAGTGAGCTTTTGCCGACGCCTGACTGCCCAACGAAAGCGACCGTTTCATTGTCTATGCGAGCTGAAAGCGCAGATAAATCACCGTATGAGTGGCAGATAAGCGTTTCATAGCCCAAAGTCTCATATTCACTTAACAGGGTCAGAATCGGATCATTTTCTTTGAGTAGGTCAGATTTGTTTAGCACCAATAAGGCGGGAATATTGGCATCGGCACAAGCCACCAGATAGCGATCAATCAGTGTTGGCGCAGGTTCTGGTAACGGTGAAAATACAATGACAATCAAGCTGATATTGGCAGCAACGGGTTTTACTTTGTGATAACGATCTGGACGTGTCAATAATGACTGTCTTGGATAGATCGCCGTGATAATACCAAGCCCCGTATTGGGATCCGCTTGCCACTTTACGCGATCACCTGTGACCAATAATTCGAGGTTGGTGCGAGTATGGCAGCGCCACACACTATCCAGTTCAATCGATTTCCAAAATGGTGCAGGCTCACCTGCGTTCACTTGTGGGGATTCTGGGTGCTGTTCAGGCACAGATAAAGCTTGTACTTCGAGTTGACGACCATAATGTTGAACAACCAATCCATCAAGGTCTTGCGACGTATCAATGTCGTCTTGACGCGATTTGTGTTGTTTTTCAATACGACGTTGCTGCTGGTCAGTTAAACGACGCTTACGAATTAAAGCCATTCATATCCCAAAAATCCACATGTATAAGACCGCAAAAATAGCATGAAGTGATGAGAGAGTTACAGTCAAGTTCGCATTAATTTGCTACTATTGATGTTTTTCACACCTATTAGAAATATTATCCATGAGCAGCACCCCTGATACACGATTAATCTGGATTGACCTCGAAATGACGGGTTTAGATACGGATAATGACCAAATTATTGAAATTGCAACAATTATTACAGATGATCATTTAAATATTTTGGCTGAAGGCCCAGTGTTAGCGATCCATCAATCAGATCGCTTGCTCAACGCAATGGATGAGTGGAATACCAAACAGCATGGTCAATCGGGGCTGATTGAGCGTGTCCGTCGCAGTAAACTGACTGCTGAAGATGCGGAACAGCAAACCTTAGAATTTTTAATGAAATGGGTCAATGCAAAGACTTCACCGATGTGTGGCAACTCAATTTGCCAAGATCGCCGTTTCCTACATCGTTTAATGCCAGAGTTGGAACAATTTTTCCATTATCGTAACCTGGATGTATCTTCAGTGAAAGAACTGGCTAAACGCTGGAGACCTGAAATTATGAGCGGTCTAAAGAAAAATGCATCACATTTAGCGATGGATGATATTCGTGATTCGATTGCAGAATTGAAATATTATCGTGAATACTTTTTTATTATGAATAAATAAGATTTCTCGAAGAGTTTAAATAAAGGGGCGAAAGCCTCTTTTTTTATCGAACGTAAAAAATATTTGGGGGCGATGCTAAAATCGCTTAAACTCACATTTTATTTTCGTTAACTATAAAAAGAGAGCAGACATGCAAAGCGATAATCCTATTTTGACCCGAGTTGAAACCTATAGTGATTTGGCCGAGCCAATGACCATCCAAGGGGCTATTCAGAAATCAGTCCTGTTAACTGTAATCGCAGCAACGCTTGGGATCGGACTATTTTTATATTGTGCCTTTACTGCTAATTTTTCAATTGCTTATGCCGCAACCATCGTAGGGATTGTTGGCAGCCTTATTCTTGGATTGCTCACAACTTTTAAACCGAATACTGCACCTGTATTGGCGATTCCCTTTGCTTTATTTGAAGGCGCATTTTTAGGTGGTGTTTCTTTCATTTTCCAAGTGAAATTTCCAGGTGTACCGTTACAAGCATTACTGGCGACCTTTGTCACCACATTGGTATTATTTGCCTTGTATAAGTTCCAAGTGATTCGTGCAACTGAGAAGTTTAAAGCAGTTGTGATTTCAGCTTCGATTGCGATTGCTTTGGTTTTTGTGGTGCAGATCTTTTTAAGTTTGGCATTGGGTTCTAGCATTCCTTATCTGTTTGAAAGTAATTGGTTAGGCATCGGTTTTGCGGCTTTTGTCGCGGTGATTGCATCGTTGAACCTGATCTTGGATTTTGATTTGATTGAACGTGCTACGGCGCAGGGCGCACCTAAAACATTTGAATGGGTGTGTGGTATTGCATTGTTAGCCACTTTGGTCTGGATGTATTACTCATTTATGCGTTTATTGAGCCTGATCCAAAAGTAATGATCGTGCTTAGGTCAGTAAAAACACCAAACGCCTTCAATTGAGGGCGTTTTTTTATGCAAGATTGTAAAAAAGATGCATTATGCAATTTCGGAAAATGCTGAATATTGGCATTATGGGTGAAAATTTTTCGAGTGAGAATAAGATGTCACAAGGACTTTTAACTGGTAAGCGTTTTCTAATCGCAGGTGTTGCAAGTAAGTTGTCGATTGCTTACGGCATTGCAGCGGCTTTACACCGTGAAGGTGCAGAACTGGCGTTTACTTATCCAAATGATAAGCTGAAAAAACGTGTTGATGATTTTGCCGCACAATTTGGTTCAGACTTGGTTTTCCCTTGTGATGTTGCTGTTGACGCAGAAATTGACAACACCTTTGTTGAGTTAGCAAAACATTGGGATGGTTTGGATGGTGTTGTGCATTCAATTGGTTTCGCACCAGCACATACATTAGATGGTGATTTTACAGACGTGACCGACCGTGACGGTTTTAAAATTGCGCATGACATCAGTGCTTATAGCTTTGTTGCGATGGCTCGTGCTGCTAAACCGTTGTTGCAAGCACGTCAAGGTTGTTTATTGACCTTAACTTATCAAGGTTCTGAGCGTGTGATGCCAAACTACAACGTGATGGGTATGGCGAAAGCATCTTTAGAAGCAGGTGTTCGTTATCTAGCATCTAGCTTGGGTGCTGATGGTATTCGTGTGAATGCGATTTCAGCAGGTCCAATCCGTACTTTGGCGGCGTCTGGTATTAAGTCTTTCCGTAAAATGCTTGATGCGAATGAAAAGATTGCACCTTTGAAACGTAATGTGACCATCGAAGAAGTGGGTAATGCTGCATTATTCCTTTGTTCACCGTGGGCTTCGGGCATTACAGGTGAAATCATGTATGTCGATGGTGGTTTTAATACTGTGGGTATGAGCCAATCAATGATGGATGATGAATAATTAGATTGATCTAAATCATTTGATAAAGCCGCTTTATAGCGGCTTTGTTTTTTTATAATATAGCGACATTCTAAAAACGATAACACCTGAAGTAAACTGTACCGCGAAGTGGCGTCGGCTTGAAATTATTAGATGCTCGAAGTCCTCTTACCCTAACTTCCCATCAGATGACAACCCATCTACGCTACTCCAATTGCTCTTTACCATTCTGAGAAAGAGAATTTTTCATCTGTGTTACTAAGCTTGTATTTATAAAAGACAACCGTAGTTGTTTTGGAGTTAGTTACAAATTCGTATTCATAACCTCTAGGTATGAAAAAACAATCACTAGTTAGGTAAGAGTATCCTTCGAAAAAATTGAATCACTTGCAATTATGTGTAAGCTCTAGTCAACTCTATCAGGGGTGGTTATGTGTTGGTATCTCGATACTTTAGACTTTTATGGGAATGTTGTTTTTGAGATTTTGTATGCTCCATGTATCGGAACTCATGCTTTATAACACCATCAGTCACAAGTGGAGTCAGCAGAGTGAGGGCTTCATCTTCATCATTGTCAAAACTAGAGATTGGCACATTTTTATGCCATAAGCTGAATTAAATTCGTCTCCCACAAGCCAACTGATTGGAGCGTTGTCAACTTGGGCGATATGTACCAAGCCCTCATGGATTCGGCGACTAACTAAAGGAAATTTGCCTCAGTTACTATTCTTCAATTTCGGTTCGACAGTAGTCTGTACAGCGCCCTCAAAGGTAACATACATAAAGTCGATGTCACCCTCGGATGCGGGTCTAGTCTCTAGTATTTTCCCTATTTTTATCTCCTTCATTGTTGTTCTTTTACTTGCTTCAAAAGAGATAGATTATTTGATGTGCATTCAAGTCGCTGTTTTGTAAATTGAAGTCATCTGTGCACCATGTAGATTCGTCGAAGAAATTTATTTAAGGCGAACCTCAATGGTAGCAGTTGCCATGCCTTTTCGAGCTTTAGCAAGCATATAGGCTGATCTGCAAGCATTTCCATACTCGTAGACCTCATCAAGCTTTTTCAACTCGCTGGTGTTCTCCTTTTTTTTCGTGAAGTAACCATTGCCACTGTTCATCTTGGCTGATATTTCATCAACGGCATAACTTTTGCCATTGAGCGTTACCCATGCGCGGTACTGAAATTTCGCGTAGGCGATATAGCATGTCCTTTTAATCATCCCGTGCAGTATTGCGCTTTGCTGCACTATGGTCTTGTAGGATTTTCCCGAATCGTCTTCCTGTACTTCCTCTTCTTCAAATGTTATTGCAATTGAGTATGTCGTTTCTTCTTCAGAAATTGGCTGATAGATCTCTTTGAGTTCATCAGAGGTTAGGTTCTGTAGGGCCTCAATAGCTTGCTTCGCTGAGTTGTTCATAATTATTATCCTGTATCTTATTTTAGAGGGTTTTTGGCTTCCCTGATCAACGTCTATGATGTCCAATTATAGTTATCACACCTACCACATAACCAAAATAAGAATACCCTATATAATCAATTTGATTTCTCATTCTTGATGCGGTTGTTTTTTGATCATAATATAAAATAGTAATATTTACGTCAAGGTACAAATGAAGTGAAATATCATTTCATAGGTTTTGATCTTATATTTAATTCGACAATGAGCGATCTATTGAAAATATATCAATAAGTATAATTAATCATTTGTCATTCTATACTTTATATGATAATTAATGCTGGTTTTTTGTTTAATCGAAAATTTTAAACAGAGTATCGATAAACATATTATTTTTATCGCTTCGGGGAAGGTCAGCATAACGTGAAGAAAATTATCATTGTATTAGGTTTAGCGATGCTACTTTCGCTACAAGGTTGTGCAGCAGTTATGGCAAGTAATCAACCTCATAAAAAGAACTTGACCGTTTTAGAGGTCGGAAAACATCGTAATCACGTGATTTCTGAACTAGGTGCTCCTGTAGTATCAGAAACCCTAAATGGTGAGCGAAAAGAAATTTATACCTTCCAGCAGGGCTATTCAAAAGTAGCACGAATCAGCCGCACAATGTGGCATACCACTGCGGATATCGCCACGATTGGTCTATGGGAAATTATTGGTTCACCAACTGAGATCTACTTTAATGGTCAAAAACTCTCATATGAGATTGTATTTGATGCACAAGATAAGGTGAAATCCTCTCAGTTGATTCATACCAATACGAATGTGGATGATCATGCAGAATTAAAACAATAGTCTGGATAGACTATTGTTTGATCGGGCTTCCACCTAGTGCTTGCATTAAAGTGACATAGGCATTGTATTGATTTTGCTTGGTTTCAACCAAACTGAGTCGTGCGTTACGGGTGGTTGCTTGAGCATCGAGTAAGTTTTTCAAGGCAATTGCACCATTGCGATATCGTACTTCCGTTAAATGTTCAGTTTTTTCTGCAAGTTCTACATTTCGTTGTTGAAGTTGAACTTGTTGATTTAACTGCATTCGATTGGATAAAGCATTTTCGACATCGGCAAAGGCTTGATATAGACCTTGACGATATTGAGTAATGGCTTTTTCATATTCAAGATCACTAATGGCAATATCTTTCTTCATATCATTATATTGAAGGAAAGGTAGGCTTAAACTTGCACCCAAAGTTAACGCTGGATTTTGTAGCAGTTGAGTCAATGAGGTACTCGAAGCACCTAAGTTGCCTGTCAGATTAATCGATGGATAATAACTCGCTTTGGTCGCATCTTTATTGGCAAGGGTTTTACGTAAACGTAATTCCGAAGCTTGCAAATCTGGACGACGAGATAAGATTTCCGCAGGTAAACTAACCCCGATATTAGGCAAAGCATTCCTTGGTAGCTGAGCTGGCTCTTGTATATTCAGCTGTTGTACAGGCTGATGCAGCAGTACCGCAATCGCTGTACGTGCTTCTACACGTTGTTGTTCAATTTGGCTGAGACTGGCTTTTTGGCTTTGTACCGATTGTTCCGCTTGGGTCAAATCCAGACCTGATACCGCACCTGCTCTATATTGTGATTGTACCAAAGTGTAGATTTTCTGCGTGGAAGCTAAGTTTTGTTGAACCGTTTGATAGCGTTCATTCAGATAGCCGAGTTGCCAGTAGAGTTTTGCTGTTGTTGCGACCAGACTTTGCGCCGTAGCCTGTAAGTCTTGTTCACTGGCTTGCGCCTCCCAACGACTGGCTTCAGTTTGATTTGCCAATTTTCCAAATAAATCTAACTCATAGCTCACACCCAAACTGGTTGATAGACCGCGATCACTGCCATCACCTGAGCGTAGGTCATAATTATGACCTGTAGATACACTGGAACTGGTACGCAGCCCTTGTCTATTTTCTGCCAATCCTGCTTGTAAACGGGCTTGTTTTAAGGTGATGCCTGCAACGATAAGATCACTGTTTTTAGCCAAAACCTGATCAACGAGTTGGTTGAGTTGAGCGTCATTAAACAGTGTCCACCATTGATCGGTCAGATTCACATTTTGATTTTTTTGTGCATCGTATTGGAACTGTTGTGGTACTTGTACAGCGGGTGCATTGTAGGGTGTTTTGACAATAGCGGTACAACCTGCGAATGAACTGGTTACTACAATCGCGAGTCCTAATTTTCTGAAATGAAAAGACATATTTAAATTCCTTATTCTCTCGCTAAAGCGGCAACTGGATCGAGTTGGGCGGCATTTCGTGCTGGTAGGAAGCCAAAAACAATACCAATCAGACTTGAACAGACAAAGGCTGCGACGATTGACGTGGTTGAATAACTCATTTCAATAATGCCTTTGGCAAAATGCCCGATGATTTGTCCAATGCCCAAAGAGAGCAGTACTCCAAGCACGCCACCCAACAAACAGACCAGAATGGCTTCGATCAGGAATTGTTGCAAAATATCGCTTTGTCGAGCACCGACCGCCATACGTACCCCGATTTCTTGAGTACGCTCAGTCACAGAAACCAGCATGATATTCATGACGCCAATACCACCCACCACCAATGAAATAACAGCAATGGCTGAAATCAACAAAGTCATGGTTGCGGTGGTTTGCTGGATGGTTTCACGGATACTGTCTGAGTTCTGAGTAAATACATCCTGTGCACCATGACGCTGTTCAAGCAGTGTCAGGATGGCATTTTCAGCGGCGCTGCTTGGGTATTCATCTTTAATTCGCACGATGATGCTGCGAACGTTGGATTGGCCTAGCATACGACTCATGACCGTCGAGTATGGCAGATAGACATTTAGGCTGTCTGAATTGCCCATGAAACCTTGTTGAGCATCAATCACACCAATAATTCGACTCGGTACACTGCCCAGAAGAATCACTTGACCGACGGGATTGGTCCCATCCGCAAAAAAGGTTTTCTCAGTATTGGTATCAATCACCACATCCTGCGCACGTTGGGTGACGCCATCTTTGTCAAAAGGCTGACCTGATTTAAAAGTCATTCCTCGAACATAGAAAAAGTCTTCGCTGACACCATTGACCGTTGCTGATGCTTCGGTGTCTTTAAAACGTAGTGTCACACTGGTATTGGCAGATGGACTGACACCATCGACATAAGGCTGTTCAGCTAATGCATCAGCATCGGCAGGGACGAGGGTTTTAACTTGTGACGCTCTGGAGGTATCACCAAACCCTCGACCTTGATAGACCGTGATAGTGTTGGTTCCGAGACTGCTAATGTTTTCTAGAATTTGTTTTTGCGAACCATTACCGAGCGCAACTACGGAGACGACAGATGCAATCCCGATAATAATGCCGAGCATGGTCAAAAAAGTACGCATTCGGTGTGCATTCATGGCCAAAAGTGCCATACGGAATGCTTCACCTAAACGATCAAAGAAAGATCGCCAAGCGGAGGTTTTCTTTTGCGGATTGCGTTGTAAGGGGTGATGCTCTAAATCAGGATCGGTATTTTCGGGTGTATTGGCGCGGTCTGAAATAATATTACCATCACTGATTTCAATAATTCGTGTCGCATTTTTAGCGACATTCATATCATGGGTCACCAGAATAATGGTATGACCTTTGGCATTGAGTTCACGTAAAATACGCATCACCTCAACGCCACTGTTCTTATCCAATGCACCTGTTGGCTCATCTGCCAAGATGACATCGCCGCCGTTCATCAAGGCGCGAGCAATTGAAACACGTTGTTGTTGTCCGCCAGAAAGCTGGCTTGGTCGATGATGTAGGCGTTCTTCAAGCCCAAGCTCGGATAATAATTCAGCAGAACGTTGCTGACGTAAATGACTATCCACACCTGCATAAATGGCTGGAACTTCTACGTTTCCTGAAGCACTGAGATCACCCAACAAATGATAGCGTTGGAAAATAAAACCAAAATATTCTCGGCGTAATTGCGCCAGTTCATCAGGTTCGAGCTGCCGCGTTTCTCGTCCACTCACCAGATAACTTCCAGCGCTCGGCTTATCCAAACATCCTAAAATGTTCATTAGGGTTGATTTGCCTGAACCTGACTGGCCGACGATCGCGACCAACTCACCTGCATAAATCTTTAAATTAATGCCTTTGAGGATCTGTACTGTTCCTTCGCCCGCAGGAAATTCACGCGTGAGGTCAGTGACCTCAAGTAGAGGCTGAGATGAATGTATTTGATTTTGAGTCATATTACATTCTCATCGCACGTTGGCTACTACGTTTTGCCGCTTCATTTGAGCTATCTGAAGCATCGGCAATCACTACTTGATCACCTTGTTTCAGACCTTTGATGACTTGCGCTGTGACACGATTATTGAGACCAATTAACACAGGTTGTGGTTGGATGCTGCCATCTGCTTGTAGTACACGAATCATGCTGGTTGATGCTTTGCCTTGCGTAATTAATGCTTGTTCATCCGCGGTCAACTCGAGGCGTTTCGGTTGTTGCGATTTTGCGCCATCCTTGGTTTCGGTTTTATCTGTTCCGCGATCTTTTCGATTTGGACGTTTACTTGTTTGTAACGCTGAAGCTGGCACGGTGAGCACATTTTTTGCCTCAGCCAACACAATATAAACCTGCGCTGTCATATCAATACGTAATTTGCCATCTTCATTTGGCACATCAAACAGCGCGTTATAGTACACAGCAGAGCTGGTAGATGACGAACTGGTATTGGTATTTTCGGTATTAATTGAATTGGGTGCAGGTTCGACTTGGCGTAATTTGGCGTAATGTTTTTTCTCACTATTGCCTAAAGTTGTGAAATAAACCGTTTGGCCTTTTTCAACGCGCATCACATCCGCTTCAGAAATCTGTGCTTTAACCGTCATGGTATCTAACGTTGCAAGTTTCACAATGGTGGGTGCAGTTTGATTGGCATTCACCGTTTGACCTTCTTCGGTCACAATTGCCACAATCGTACCGTCCATCGGCGCAACGATTTGGGTATATCCCAAGTCTTCTTTTGTGGTTGCAAGGGTTAAGCGTGATTGTTCAATCTGCGCATTGATGGCCGCGATTTGTGCTTGAGCCGTTTTGTAACTGGCTAATGCAGATTCTAGCTCAGCACGAGAGGTGGCATCTTGACTGAACATGGTTTGTTGGCGTTTGTATTCTGCTTCTACTTTCGCAAGGTTGGCTTGTTGAACTGCCAATTGCGCTTGTTGATTTTTAATACTGGCTTCGGCCGTTTTTAATTCATTTTCTTGGCGAACAGAATCAATTTGGGCAATCAGTTGTCCTTGTTTAACTTGATCACCAAGTTGCACATACATCCTTTTAACTTGACCAGAGACTTGTGCGCCGACACTGACCATCTTAGTCGCTTCTAATACGCCTGTCGCTAAAACTGAACTTTCGATATCACCACGACTTACTTCAGCGGTAATGTACTGTGGTGCAGTTTCTTTAGGCTTTAACATGAGCCAACTGAGTAGGGCGATCACCAGAATGCTGACCACAATGATGATTGTTTTTACAGGTCTAACTTTTTTAGAAATCATTTTTGGCATGGTACAAGCGCGTAATTAAAAAATTTTGTTTAGTATAAAAGTGAAATAAGGATAAAGCGTGAATATTTTTAATCTATAATGAGAATTATTCTCTATTTTCTTATTTGATCTAGCGCTTTGTATCGGTTTACGAAGATTGAGTAAATAAAGTTGTGCCACAAAGTTTGCTAATCGCTTGCAACATTAAATGATTGCTGTTCTGTTTGGACATGCCTTTGATGGCAGCATCTATCTGCAATAATAAATCAGGCCATGTGAGAAACTGCTGCGGATTTAGACGACGTAGCGCCTGTTGATAGTTTGATACTTTGGTTTTCCAAATACCCAGTTGCAAAGCGTTTTGTGGTTGTTCAAACAGTTGCATCAATAAACGCATTTCTTTGCTCAGCGTCCATAAAATCAGACTATCAGGCTCACCTGCTGCAATGAGGTATTGATAAATTTTAACAGATTGCGCTAAGTTTCCTGCCAGTAAGGCATCGCTTAAATCATACGTGGTATAACGTGATTGATCCTGTAAACAGGCATACAATTGTTCAGTCTGAATGTGTTGGATATCAGGGAAGGTGTCAGCAACACGCATCAAGCTATTTTTAGCAGCCAATAAGTTATGTTCATGATGCTGCATCAGCCATTGCCATGCCGCTTGATCCAACTGAATACCGAGTTTTTCTGCTTCAATACTTAAAATACGTTGTCGGTCTTGAGGATAAGTGGCGGTGAGTGGCACCACCACACCATTGGCTTCGACCACTTGGAAAAATGCAGATTTAAGGTTGCCACTGTCTTGTTTTGGTAAAACAATCAGTAATAAATTATGTTCATTGTGTTGTATATAACTTTTGAGTTGTTTTAAGCCATTGGCATCGGGTTTGATATTGCCATGAACTTCGATTGCCAGTTGTTGAGAAAACAGTGACAAACTATTCAGGGCATTAAAGACATTTTTCCAATCGTTGACACTGCTAATATCATAACGCTGGCGTTCAACTTCTTGTTGCTGCCAGCTCTTACGAAAGGTGTCGAGCAGGTTCTGCTCAAGTAGAGGCTCTTGACCATGAATGATCCATGCACCGCGAGCATCTTTAACCCTTTTTAACGCTTGAACATAATCTAGTTTCATAGATACAGATTATGATTGAGCTTTAGGTAGGCGATTTGCTGCGATCTGACGCGTCACTTGCTGAGCTACATCATCAATCACAATACGATTCAGATAAGCTTCTTGTTGATTATCCGTGTTGACTGTTGCGACATCGTATTGGTAAGTGCGTGATGCAGTTAAAGTACGCGGTTCAGTAATTTTATTGCCTTGACGGTCTTCAATTTGAAAAGTCACTGTCAAACGAAGCAGAACCTCAGTCAATTTACCATTCAGTAATTGGCGGCGAGGGGTGTAATCCAAAATGCGCAGTACATAAGCATCATTTGAATTGCTCAGTTGTACGCCTGTTGCACTGAGATAAATACTCAGTCGGTTTTCCAGCTCATCAGTATAGTCAGGCAAAACTAAAGTCAGCTTGTTATAGACCAGTGGTGTTGCTGCTGGATTGTTGCCTTTTAAGTGAAAGCCACAGCCGACTAAGCCTGCACTTAGACCTAAGGTTAAAACAATCGCAGCTAAACGTTGTGCTAAGTGCATATCCATTCCTCATAGACAATGAGGGCGTATATAATACGCCCTTACAGTTTAAACGACTAAATTCACCAATTTGTTTGGTACAACGATTTCTTTTTTGGTTGGACCAGTTAAGAATTGTTGAACTTCTGGTAACGCTTTTGCCTGAGCCAATAAATCTTCTTTAGAGATATCGACAGCGACGTCTAACTTAGCACGAAGTTTACCATTCACTTGTACAACAATCGTTTGTGTATTACGGGTTAACGCAGACTCATCGACTTGTGGGAATTCAACTGTGGTTAAATCCATTCCAAACTGCGTTAACAAGGTTTGACTCAAGTGCGGTGCAAATGGCGCAAGTAAAGTCAACAATGTCGTAATAGCTTCACGCGCAACGGCAACGTCATTGCCATCTTTGATTTCAAATTTATTGCTGGCATTGAGCAATTCCATCAATGCTGCAATTGCAGTATTAAAAGCATGACGACGTTCGATGTCATCACCCACTTTTTGAATAGTTTCATGCGTTTTACGACGTAAGTCTTGCGCATCTTTTGAAAGTTTGCTGTGATCAATCGCCGTTGCTTGATTGTCTTTTTCCAAGAAACCAGACGTTAAACGCCATACGCGTTTCAAGAAGCGGTTTGAACCCTCAACACCTGCATCAGACCATTCTAATGATTGATCTGGTGGTGCAGCGAACATCATAAATACACGTGCGGTATCTGCGCCGTATTGATCAATAATCGCTTGTGGGTCGATACCGTTGTTTTTCGACTTGGACATTTTTTCTTGTCCACCGATCACAACTTCTTGACCATCACCTGAATATTTAGCTGAAAGGATACGACCCTTTTCATCGCGTTCTAATTCGATATCGGCAGGGTTAAACCATGTTTTTTTGCCATTGTCAGCTTCACGATAGAAGGTATCTGCCAAGACCATGCCTTGCGTTAGCAAGTTGGTAAATGGTTCATTGCCTTGTACCACACCTTCATCACGCATCAATTTATGGAAGAAACGTGCATAGAGTAAATGCAGAATCGCGTGCTCAACGCCACCAATGTATTGGTTGACTGGAAGCCAGTTTTGCGCAGCTTCAGGTTTAACTAGACCGCCCGTAAAGTCAGGCGATGCGTAACGCGCATAGTACCAAGATGATTCTACGAAAGTATCCAATGTATCGGTTTCACGACGTGCATCGCCACCGCAGTTTGGACATTTTGTTTCATAGAACTCTGGCATCTTGTTCAATGGATTGCCAGAACCATCTGGAACAACGTCCGTTGGTAATACCACAGGCAATTGATCTTCTGGAACAGGGACTTGACCACAGGTATTACAGTTAATCATTGGAATCGGGCAACCCCAATAACGCTGACGAGATACACCCCAGTCACGTAAACGGAATTGAACCTTCGCGTTCGCTAAACCTTGTGGTTCTAATTTTGCAAGGAATGCATCAAATGCGGCTTGGAGGGTTAAGCCATCAAATTCGCTAGAATTGACCAGTTTGCCTTCTTTAGAGCCATACCATTCCTGCCATTCAGCTGCAGTGTATTCAGCATCATCAACGCCTTTAGCATCAATGACTTGTTTGATTGGTAGGTTGAATTTATTGGCAAATTCAAAGTCACGCTCGTCATGTGCAGGCACAGCCATTACCGCACCCGAACCGTATGACATCAACACATAGTTGGCGATCCACACTGGCAACTCTTCACCAGTGACTGGATGCTTCACAAATAAGCCCGTTGCCATGCCTTTCTTTTCAGCAGTGGCTAAATCAGCTTCAGCCACTGAACCCATGCGACATTCTTCAATAAATGCAGCAAGTACAGGGTTACTTTCCGCTGCTTTCAATGCCATTGGGTGTTCAGCAGCAACAGCGACATAGGTTGCACCCATCAGGGTATCTGCACGAGTGGTATAGACAGTTAAGCTATCTGCATACACGTCAGGGCTTGCAGAAGGGAAAGTGATTTCCATCCCTGTTGAACGACCAATCCAGTTACGCTGCATGGTCAAGACTTGCTGAGGCCAGCCATCTTTTAAGGTATCTAAATCGTCTAATAATTCTTGTGCATAGTCCGTAATGCGGAAGTAGTACATTGGAATATCACGTTTTTCAACCAATGCACCTGAACGCCAACCACGACCATTTTCAACTTGTTCATTGGCTAAAACGGTCTGGTCTACAGGATCCCAGTTCACGGTTGAAAGCTTACGATAGATCAAGCCTTTCTTATAAAGCTGAACGAATAACCATTGTTCCCAGTGATAGTACTCAGGGGTACAGGTAGCAAATTCACGATCCCAATCGACAGATAAGCCCAATTTTTTTAATTGGTCACGCATATAAGCGATGTTTTCAAAGGTCCATTTTGCTGGAGCAACTTGATGGGCAATCGCTGCATTTTCCGCAGGTAAACCAAATGCATCCCAACCCATTGGTTGTAGAACGGTTTCACCTTTTAGGCGGTAAAAACGGCTAATCACATCGCCAATCGTGTAGTTGCGCACATGGCCCATATGCAGTTTGCCACTTGGATAGGGGAACATCGATAGGATATAGCGATGTTTACCCTCTACAGTGTCTGCAACTTTAAAAACTTTGCGATTGTCCCAGTCTTGTTGAACTTGAGGCTCAATGGCACTTGCTTGATATTCGGCGTCAATGTGAGAAGTCGTCATAGGGATATGCGATACAACAAAATAAGTGGAAAATAATTGCTGCACAGCATAGCGCAAAACGGGGTGAAATGTCAGTTTTTAGCAGTGTTTTTATTGGATATAAGTGAGGAGAATGTCTTGGACACTCTCCCTAAACTTTTAAGTTATTGTTCTACTGGTGCTGCTGCTATTCCTATATTTTGTGGTTGGGGTGTTTCATCTCCATGCATATTTTCTTGTTGAAGCTGATTTGTATTCGATGAGGTGTTATGTTGAGGTGTAGTTTGCTGATTTTGTGAAGAAGCATTGGGACTGCTTTGATTGTTATTTGAACCATAAGTTGAAATTTTATCTAAGCGTTTTGCTCCTTTAGGTGGTGGAGTAGTGGTGTAATGCGTCGAACCATTCGCATCGATCCATTTATAATATTGTTGAGCATATATTTGGCCAGAACAGAACATGAACAAACTAGTTAAGGTTATGGATGTAATTGTTTTTAAATGAGATGATTGCATTGTGATTTTCCCCAAGATCATTTGATCCGATCAGTTGTTTAATATTCAAAATAAATACTTTAACTGGAAATTATAAATACCAAAAGTACAATAATTGAAATAAAACTCATTTGAATATGCAGTTATTTTTATAACTGCGCTGTTTAAAAAAACAGCAGCCAAAAAATATTATATAAAATCTGTTCCTTTAATCTTGACTTTGTGCAGGAAAGCAACAAAAATGCTTGCTTTAGTTTTATATGCGTTTATTTGATCACCCTTCGAATAAATGTCATGGCTTGCAATGGACATTCTTTCTAGCCGAGAGAATGATTTTTTGAAATATGTTTATCCCAACATGTTTTGATTCGAGATGTAATAACAGCTTATACGGCTGATGAGTCAGAAAATTTTTCCTATTGCAGCAAAAACGAGTAGAATACGCACACATACAAAAAGTGCATAAGTTAATGAATGAAACACAATTTATGCCTCCCATAAATTGTGTAAACATAGGGTGAATCACGTTGGAACTTTTATCTGGTGGTGAAATGCTCGTTCGTGCCCTCGCGGACGAAGGCGTAGAGCATGTTTTTGGTTATCCAGGCGGCGCAGTTTTACATATTTATGACGCGCTTTTTCAACAAGACAAAATCAATCATTACCTTGTACGTCATGAGCAAGCTGCTGGTCATATGGCAGATGCTTATTCACGCGTAACAGGGAAAACAGGTGTTGTTCTTGTTACTTCTGGTCCAGGTGCAACAAATACTGTAACTCCAATCGCAACTGCGTATATGGACTCAATCCCAATGGTGATTTTGTCTGGTCAGGTTGCGAGTCATTTAATTGGTGAAGATGCCTTTCAGGAAACAGATATGGTTGGGATTTCGCGCCCAATCGTAAAACACAGTTTCCAAGTGCGTCATGCCAGCGAAATTCCTGCCATTATTAAAAAAGCATTTTATATCGCATCTTCTGGTCGTCCGGGTCCAGTTGTGGTCGATATTCCTAAAGATGTAACCAATCCAACAGATAAGTTTGCCTACGAATATCCTGAAAAAGTGAAGATGCGTTCTTATCAACCACCATCACGTGGCCACTCAGGTCAGATTCGTAAAGCAATTGATGAGCTGATTACCGCGAAACGCCCAATGATCTATACAGGTGGTGGTGTTGTTCAAGGTAATGCTTCTGGATTGTTGACTGAACTTGCACATTTATTGGGTTATCCAGTCACCAATACTTTGATGGGCTTAGGTGCTTTCCCAGGAAATGATCCACAATTCGTGGGTATGTTGGGGATGCATGGAACCTATGAAGCCAATATGGCGATGCATAATGCAGATGTGATTTTAGCGATTGGTGCGCGTTTCGATGACCGTGTAACCAACAACCCAGCTAAATTCTGTCTCAATGCCAAAGTCATTCATATCGATGTCGATCCAGCAACCATTTCAAAAACCATTATGGCGCACATCCCGATCGTGGGTGCGGTAGAGCCTGTGTTGCAAGAAATGTTGGCACAACTCAAGCAAATGAATGTTTCTAAGCCAAACCCTGAAGCGATTGCGGCATGGTGGTCTCAAATTAATGAGTGGCGTAAAGTGCATGGTTTGCGTTATGAAGCGGCTAAAAATGGTGAAATGAAACCACAACAAGTGGTTGAAGCACTGGACCGTGTGACCAATGGTGAAGCGATCATTACCTCTGACGTCGGTCAGCATCAAATGTTTGGTGCAAACTACTATAAATACAAACGTCCACGCCAATGGATTAACTCTGGTGGCTTAGGCACCATGGGTGTTGGCTTGCCATATGCGATGGCAGCCAAGCTTGCATTCCCTGATCAGCAAGTGGTGTGTATTACAGGTGAAGCATCGATTCAGATGTGTATCCAAGAATTATCAACATGTAAGCAATATGGCTTGAATGTGAAAATTCTTTGCTTAAATAACCAAGCTTTGGGCATGGTGAAACAGTGGCAAGATATGAACTACGAAGGACGTCATTCAAGTTCTTATGTCGATTCATTGCCTGATTTCGCTAAGTTAATGGAAGCTTATGGTCATGTCGGTATTCAAATCGATCATGCAGATGAGCTTGAGTCTAAACTCGCTGAAGCGATGGCAATTAATGATAAATGTGTATTCATTAATGTCATGGTCGATCGGACTGAGCATGTTTATCCAATGTTAATCGCAGGTCAGTCGATGCAAGACATGTGGTTAGGAAAAGGGGAGCGTACCTAATGAGACATATTATTTCGGTACTCGTTGAAAACGAAGCTGGTGCGCTTTCTCGTTTGGTGGGCTTATTCAGCCAACGTAACTACAACATTGAGACTTTGAATGTTGCACCGACTGAAGATGAAACCTTATCTCGTCTGACCTTAACGACTTATGGTGATGACCATAAAATTGAACAAATTACCAAGCAGTTGAACAAACTGGTTGAAGTCGTGAAAGTGGTTGACCTGTCTGAAGGTGCACACATTGAACGTGAGTTGATGTTGATTAAAGTAAAAGCGTTGGGAGCGGCTCGTGCTGAAATCAAACGTACTGCTGATATCTTCCGCGCTCAAATCGTTGATGTAACGCCAACGACTTATACCATTCAGATCGCTGGTACTACCGACAAGATTGATGGTTTTATTGATGCATTGGCTGAAAATACAATCCTAGAGGTTGTACGTTCTGGTGTTTCAGGCATCGCGCGTGGCGAAAAAGTTCTAACAATTTAGTATATATTTCTCCCAATTTTGGCCAAAGCAATGCCAAAATCGGGAGCGACCAAATCTGTCCTTGTATAACAAGGAAAATGACAAAAATTTTAGCGGAGAAAACAGATGCAAATTTTTTACGATAAAGACTGTGACTTATCAATCATCCAAGGCAAGAAAGTTGCAATTATTGGTTATGGTTCACAAGGTCATGCTCACGCACTTAACTTAAAAGACTCTGGCGTAGATGTCACTGTTGGTTTACGTGCAGGTTCTACTTCTTGGAAAAAAGCTGAAAATTCAGGTCTTAAAGTTTCTGAAGTTCCAGCTGCTGTTGCTCAAGCTGACTTAGTCATGATCTTGACTCCAGATGAGTTCCAATCTCAGCTTTATCGTGATGTGATTGAACCAAATATCAAAGAAGGCGCGACTTTAGCCTTTGCTCATGGTTTCTCTATTCTTTATAACCAAGTTGTTCCACGTAAAGACTTAGACGTGATTATGGTTGCACCAAAAGCGCCAGGTCATACTGTACGTTCAGAATTCCAACGTGGTTCAGGTGTTCCTGATTTAATCGCGATTCATCAAGATGCGTCTGGTAATGCACGTAACGTTGCACTTTCTTATGCTTCTGGCGTAGGTGGTGGTCGTACTGGTATCATCGAAACTTCTTTCCGTGAAGAAACTGAAACTGACTTATTCGGTGAGCAAGCAGTTCTTTGTGGTGGTGCAGTTGAATTGGTGAAAATGGGCTTCGAAACTTTGGTTGAAGCGGGTTATTCACCAGAAATGGCATATTTCGAATGTTTACACGAATTGAAATTGATCGTTGATTTGATGTTCGAAGGCGGTATCGCGGACATGAACTATTCAGTATCAAACAATGCTGAATATGGCGAATATGTAACGGGTACTGAAGTTATTAACGAACAGTCTCGTGAAGCAATGCGTAATGCATTGAAGCGTATCCAGTCTGGTGAATATGCGAAAATGTTTATCCAAGAAGGTGCGTTAAACTATCCTTCTATGACTGCTCGTCGTCGTCAAAACGCTGCACATGGTATCGAAGTAACTGGTAACAAGTTACGTGCGATGATGCCTTGGATTCAAGCGAACAAGATTGTTGATAAAGAAAAGAACTAATATTTAGTTTAATCTTTAAAAACCCTTGTTTATACAAGGGTTTTTTGTTTTTAGAGTTTTGGTGTTACGTGCGTTAGCGAAGCATAGCTTCACTCTTGCACTCGGGCAGATGAGCCATATATGGCGGAACTCTGCTATATCCTCGTTCCTTGCGTAGGGCGAAAGCGATGCTTTCTTATTCCCTACTCAGGATTCAAGCGAATAAAATCGTTGATAAAGAAAAGAACTAAGTTTTAGTTCCCTCTTTAAAAAACCCTTGTTTATACAAGGTTTTTTTATTTGCTGTTGATAACAGAGTTATAACAATATAAATAAAAAATAGGTTTAATATTGTTCATGTTTTAATCGATTTAATGCGTATATTTCGTATCTGATCGAGGCAATATCGTTGCATACTTTGGGGTATCTGCACGATTCACAGCATCAAAAGAGTAATCACTTAAACTTTAAAATAATTGAGTAAAAAATAAAGTAAGTCTTTAGATAAAAAAATGGAACGGGGGAAACAATATTTTTTATAGGAATAAACTGTATTTTATGTTTTTATTCTATTGATTTATAAAGTGAAAAAGACTTGACCTTATGCTAGATGATGTTATTGTTAGGAAAAGTTTATGAAGATAAACTTCATATTTCTTTGAGTGTGAAGGATCGTTCTGATTTTGAGCAATTTGCTCAGTAAATAAAAAAAAGTACTGAATAATCATGGAAGTCCTTTATGGTACACGTTGATTACGATAGCACATTGGTCATCGTTTCCATTCTGGTTGCAGTCGTGATCTGTTACGCTGCAGTTTCAATGGAAGAGCTCGTTTTTAAAGCTGCTTATAAAAAGTTTGAAAAAAGCATTTTAGTAGCGAGTGGTCTGATTTTAGGCCTAGCGATATGGTCGATGCATTTTGTGGGGATGCTGGCTAGCCATTTGCCAGAAGGATATCATTTTGATGTTGGTTTGACGGTTCTCTCTTATCTGATTGGAGCGGTCGCCTCTGTCTTTGCGGTATGGTTGACTTCGCGTCAAACTTTACCTCTTGCTCGTTTGATTCTAGGCGCTGTTTTTATGGGGCTTGGGATATCTGGCATGCATTATACGGGGATGATGGCGCTCACCGTTAAATATCATCAGATGTATTATGATCCATTGCTTGTGATCTGCTCGATTTTGATCGCAATTAGTGGTTCAGGACTAAGTTTCTTTTTTATTTTTAAATATAAAGCTGCGGTGAATTATAGAATTACTTTAAAAGTAATTGTTGCTGTATTAATGGCATTGAGTATCGTTGGCATGCACTATATCGGCATGGCTGCAACGTACTTTAATGAAAACCTCGTTAAAGTAATTACTCCTGCACAAACTGAACAAAGCGTTTTATTATTCACGATTATTGTCATTACCAGTTTAGTTTTTGTCGCTGGTTTCGCGGTAGCTATATTGGAAGCTCGATTAGAGCAACGCAATCAACAACTCACTTTAATCAATAAAGAGCTTGCGACACAGTCTTTACATGATGCATTAACTAAATTGCCCAATCGTTTATATCTAACCGATTATGCCGAGGTTGTTTTTACTCATCATCGTTTACGTGAACAGAAAGTGGCTTTTTTATATATTGATTTAGACCGCTTTAAATCTGTGAATGATGCTTTTGGTCATCATGTTGGTGATCAATTACTGATTCAAATGGCAAATCGTTTACATAATCAACTCAATGCCAATCAAAGGTTATTTCGTATTGGTGGTGATGAGTTTGTCTTGATTTCGGAAAACACCGACAGCAATGATGCGATGCAACTAGCAGAACGTATTTTGTACTTCATTCAGGAAACTTACTTGATTGCAGGTAAAGATATTAATATCTCTGCGAGTCTTGGCATCGCGATGTATCCTGAGCATGGAACCAATGTGCAAGATCTCCTGATTAATGCGGATATTGCCATGTTGATGTCTAAAGATCAGGGACGTAATACCTACACCATGTTTCATGCGATGACGGATCAACAAGATGTCCGTAGTCAATCAAAATTGATCAATGATTTGTATAAAGCAGTGGATGAGCAGCAGTTCATTTTATTTTATCAACCTAAATTTACGGCAAATTATGAGGTATGTGGTGTTGAGGCACTGATTCGTTGGAATCACCCAAGTTTAGGATTGCTAACACCACACATGTTTATTGATGGGGCGGAGAAAACTGGTTTAATTATTCCCATGGGGTATTGGGCTTTGGAACAGGCTTGTCAGCAAATTCAGAAATGGGAACAAGAAAATAGTCCATTTTATCCCATTGCAGTCAATTTATCGGCGCTTCAATTTGAAAATAAAAAACTCTTTGGTGTCTTAGAACAACTGATTGAACAATATGCTATTCAACCTCAGCATCTGATTTTAGAAATCACTGAGTCAACTGCAATGCATCATATTGATTCGAGCATTCGTACCTTGGAGCGTTTACGTCAGCTGGGTATCCGTATTGCAATCGATGATTTTGGTACAGGTTATTCAAGCTTTTTATATTTAAAAGACTTACCTGTAGATGAGCTGAAAATAGATCGGGGTTTTATCATCGATTTACAGCCCAACTCTAAAGAAGAAGCAATTTTAGAAAGTATTATTCATCTTGCTGCAAAACTCGGTTTGACGGTAACTGCAGAAGGGGTAGAAACCCAACAGCAAGCTGATATTTTAACCAAGCTGGGCTGCCATCAGTTACAAGGATATTTATTGGGGACACCTGTCAATATTGAGAGTTTGGTGTTACATCGCCAACAGCACTTTGCTTAGGATATCGATTATTTATTCAATCTAAGATCGTATTGAAGCAAGATTGGATCTATTCTGAAGTGATCGCAACCTTGCCAATACATATAAATACTAATCAGAGCGTTGAACTAACCAATCAGTCACCACAGGCCAAACGGTTTGAGGTGCTTGATTGCCTGAGACAAGTCCCATATGTCCGCCTGCGACGATTTTAAACTGCTTATCTTCACTGCTAATGAGGTCCATTAATGGGCGTATCGCTTCAGTGGTGACGATAATATCAGTATTACCACCGACCGCGAGTACCGAGCAGTCGATATCTTTTAAGTTGGCAGTCTGTTCACCGAATTGAACTGAACCCGTCGACAACTCATTATCGATCCAGAAGCGTAAAATAATATCTCGCATAACACCACCTGGATAGGCCAGCATGTTATCGACAAAAGAGCTTGAGGTTGCATGGTTAATCACAAATTGGCGATCATTCAGATTTCTGACCAGTTCCCAATAATTTTTAAAGTTACCGATAGGGTCTGTTAGTTTAAAACCAAGGGTGTTCTGCCAACCATGAATATGAAAGACACGGCTTGGGATTTGTTTAATACGAAAATTGGTGTTGTTGCGAATCCATTGCGCAGGAATGGTTAAGCGTTGGTATAGCTTGCCCATATAACCTGATTGATGGGTGTTAATCGGTGAGGCTAAAATGACTAAGTTTTTTATATTTTTATCTTTAAATAACGAGGTATAGCAGAGTGAAAGGGCACCACCTAAACTCCAGCCATACAGTGACAGTTGTTGCTGACCACTATGTTCTCGGATTTTTTCGATAAAGTCAGGCATAAACGTTTTTACGTAAGTGCCTAAATTGTATTTGGCTTGGCGCAAACTCGGTGTACCCCAATCGATCAAGTAAAGCTCAAAACCTTGTGATTGAAAATAACGGACTAAGCTACGTGAAGGAAATAAATCGTAAATCAGCATATTTGCAGCTAAAGGCGGCACAATAACCAATGGAATTCGGTGTTTTTGCGCTGCGCCTATATCTGCTGCGTAATAACGTAAACTAATGATTTCACGTTGATAAACAACGTCAAATGGTGTTTTACCTGATAAGGCAAGTTGATGTCCGCGTAACAAGCGATCCGCAGCATTAGAAACGATATGGCGTGTTTGCTGACCAGTCGGGCTATTTAGCATTTTTTGTGCAGTTTTGGAGTGAAGTAAACGTTGTTTAACTTTCGGCAATTGAGTCATTGGAAGCTAAAACTCTAAGGTTGCTATTCAGTAGCCGCATCTTAGAAGAAAAATGAGATGAGCTCAGTGACTCATCTGCTTAACTTATCCCCCAAAATGATCAATTTAGGATGTTCAACAAGTGGATCTGCATAAAAGACGGATCTATTTGTGCAGATCCAGGCATCTATGAATAGCTGCTAACGTAGGTACTCAAAACTTTTCTCTTACCCAGCCATAAGCTGCGGCAAAAGGCAGTGCAGTTCTGGCCAAATACGGTACATGCCATAGGCCACCGTGGTTGGCATTTTCCATAATCAGTTCCAATGGATGAGCTAACACTTTTTCAGGATTGGTTGCACTCTCAGGATTGTTCAGATCATGAACCCAGAGTGCCGCCATAATCGCATTGGTGGTTTCGGGACTAAAGGTTTCAACTTTAAATAAGTCAGCGCCAGAAAAGGCAGCTTTCAATATTGGATTTTTAACCACTGAGTGGGTTGTTGTTGATGGAGCAATATTGATCACTGTCTTTTGACCACGTGCGCGTGCTGAAATTGCAAACCATTGTTGCAGTCGTTTGGCCAACGCATAGTTCGGACCTTGTTCAATCACCATACAATCTGAAATGCCGTATTGTTGGCCATTATCTGACTTAATCAGTTGTTTAGAGTTTGGTTTAAAAAAGTGAGTGAGCGAAATATTATGAATCGATTTAGTCAGTAGTTTTTCGATCATTGGGCGTTGTTTAATTTTATCTTGAATAGATTGCACCACCGATTTGGGAATCGCATAAATATCGGTTGGTGTCAGCATAAACATAATGCTGCTATCGGGTTTTTGCTGGCTGACTTGTTCCATGATGCTGATCATGGCGATGGAAACACGAACATGCTTTTCACCATCCAAATACGCGATCCCAGCCAAATCTAAAGTTTCGGTAAAGCTATTTAACCAATTGGCAATTTCAGGTGTTTGGGTGAGTAAGTTTGCCCCGAGTTGTTGTCCGTTGTTTGCTGTTCTGATTTGTGGGGCGATCAAGGTCGCATTGCCTTGTTTGACGGTATTGGTAATTTTTTCCCATATTGCAGGATTGGGTAAATCAATCGCGACAATATTGGCACGCCACTTTGCTAGCCAACTGAGAGGCCCAGCTTCAGAGGCAGCACCAAATAACACCATGGTTCGAGCAGATAAATCAAACCATTCAGGGTGTTCATGCAGTAAGCGTAATGCTTTGGCATGGCAGGGTTCGATTACCTGTTGTTGCTCCCACAGATCAATTTGTTGCAATAATGCAGCACCTTGTAATTTCTTACCATTATAAGGAATAAACCAAGGTTCAATCGTCGAGCTACCTGTGCCTTTTAATATGAGTTTTTCAAAAGGTTGATCTTTAATATTGATCATTGCATGACTTAAAGTGTCACTTTTTTCAGCTCGATTAAAGTTAAATAATGCTTTAGCAGTATCTAATCCTTGCTTTGCGATACGTGCAGGATGGTCTACAGACTCAATCCCTGTTTTGACTAACTCTTGAAAGTAGACAGGATAATTTTTTCTCCAGTTTTTTTCACTGGCGAGTTGTGAGACGAAAGGGGAGTCTACGCTTTGCAGTGCAGACTTTAAAATTTGTTTTGCGGTATGTGTTGTGCTGGGGGACTTTTTACCAGACGGTATTGGGAATTGTATGCCATCACGATTGGATTGTATTTTTTTACTCAACTGAATACTCCATTATCTTCAAACTTAATTCAAAAGATCTCATTCATCATCTATGCCATCTTAGTCACTCCATGCAGTAAATAAGATGGCAAAAAGTGTATTAATTGTGCTTGAAATTTATTTGATTGATATTGGAGGACATTTACTGCTGATTTGAAGCTTCTTTGTTGTTTGAATACTTCATTTGATTAGAAATGAAATGTAAAACGCCAAATAGCAATCATTCGGCGTTTAAGTCGTGATGAACCAATTTTGCTGTTGGTATTTAGATCAAGTAACGAGATTCAATTTAAGATTCAGGTGTGTATTCATTGATCACTTCAAGTGCTGCTCGAAATGCTTCTTGAGTTGCTGGCGCACCGCAATACGGTAGGCTATGCAATAAAACTTCCTGAATTTCTTCAATACTCGCACCATTATTCAACGCACCGCGAATATGACCTTTTAGCTCAGTCGGGCTTTTGAGTGCAGTTAAGAATGCAATGGTAATCAGTGAGCGATATTTACGTGGCAATACACCTTCACGTTGCCAAGTTGAACCCCAAGCATGTTCATTAATCCAGTCCTGTAGGGGTTGCGTGAACGGTACAGTATTGTCCTGAGCGCGTTTCACAAAGGTTTCACCCATAACTTCAGTACGAACTTTTAACCCATTTTCAAAATCTTGTTGAGACATTTTTTTACTCTTATAAGGATGAGGATGGAGTTGAATGTGTCCATTGATAGAGACTCATCCTAATTCAATCATTATTTGAGATAAAGACATACTTGTTGACTGTGATGTTCTAAATTTGGACAGATGAAATTATTTCTAATATAAGCACTAGATAGCAGTTTGTTGATTTAATTTGTTTGATAGTAAAAGTTATGTAGATACAAATCTTTAATACCGAAAAAATACTTAACTTATCTAACTTGTTATCATCATCTTTTGCATAAAATGGTAGTGAATATATGAGCACTGATGTTCCTGTTTCATATAATGAAGATTCTGCTACTCCAGTGCCTACTGTTTGGAGAAAGACGCTTATAAGAATAATAGAGGCTTTTAAACATAATGATTTGGTTTCTATTCATCATATTGAAGGTGTTCAATTACTTGAGTTAGAGCATCTGCAAGAAATTGCTGAAAATATTACCGATTATGGTGAAACATTAGTGAGCTTGCCCGATGAAACGTGGCACAGCTCACAAGCGTTATGGATGGGGGATTATTGGTATGTCATTCTTGATCTTTTTACCGAAAGAGAAGGGCGTAGCGATTTAATTCTTTCGATTAGAGTATTTGAGACTGATGGTGTATTCGAGTACTTAATTCAAGACATCTACGTACCTTAGAAAATCATGAAGATGATTGTTTTATGGATAATTTAAGACCTATCAACAATCAATAAATAAGTTCTATAAATCTGCTACAATTGCGCCAATTTTGAATTCTCACTTTTTCAGTTAGTACATATTAAAAAGATGTGTACATAACTGTGTGCATATTGAAGATTTTTCTCATGTTTAAAGATGAATTAGCGGCACAAGTTGCCCAACGACGCACCTTTGCGATCATTTCCCACCCCGATGCGGGTAAAACCACCATGACAGAAAAATTGCTGTTATGGGGTAAAGCGATTCAAGTTGCAGGTATGGTGAAAAGCCGTAAATCTGACCGTGCAGCAACATCGGACTGGATGGAAATGGAAAAAGAACGTGGTATTTCGATTACCACCTCTGTGATGCAATTCCCTTATAAAAAGCACACCATTAACCTTCTCGATACACCGGGACACGAAGATTTCTCTGAAGATACTTATCGTACTTTGACCGCCGTTGACTCTGCGTTGATGGTGATCGATGGTGCAAAAGGGGTCGAAGAACGTACCATTAAATTGATGGAAGTGTGTCGTATGCGTGATACACCGATCATTTCATTCGTGAATAAAATGGACCGTGAAATTCGTGAACCGTTAGAATTGCTCGATGAAATTGAAAACGTCCTAAAAATTCGCTGTGTACCGATTACATGGCCGTTAGGTATGGGGCGTGATTTTGCGGGCGTATATAATCTGCTCGAAAATAAATTGTATGTGTATAAAGCAGGTTTTGGCTCAACCATTACTGATATCGAAGTGCGTGATGGTTATGACTATCCTGATATTCGTGAAAAAGTCGGCGATTTAGCGTGGGCATCTTTTGAAGAATCTCTTGAATTGGTGCAGATGGCAAATGAGCCTTTAGACCGAGAGTTATTCTTACAAGGGAAGCAGACCCCAGTTTTGTTTGGTACAGCATTGGGTAACTTCGCAGTTGACCATGTCCTTGATGCTTTTATCAATTGGGCGCCTGAACCGAAGGCACATCCTGCGCAAGAACGTGTTGTGGATGCCAATGAAGCTGGCTTTACTGGTTTTGTCTTCAAAATCCAAGCCAACATGGATCCGAAGCATCGTGACCGTATTGCCTTTATGCGTATCTGCTCAGGGAAATATGAAAAAGGTTTGAAAATGAATCATGTGCGTATCGGCAAAGACGTGCGTATTAGTGATGCTTTGACTTTCCTTGCTGGTGAGCGTGAACAACTAGAAGAAGCTTGGCCGGGTGACATTATTGGTTTACACAACCATGGCACTATTCAAATTGGTGATACTTTTACCAGCGGTGAGAACCTTCATTTCACAGGTATTCCTCACTTTGCACCTGAAATGTTCCGCCGTGTCCGTTTGCGTGATCCATTAAAGTCGAAGCAATTGCAAAAAGGCTTGAAAGAGTTGTCTGAAGAAGGCGCAACGCAGGTGTTTATGCCGCAAATTAGTAACGATCTCATTGTTGGTGCAGTGGGTGTGTTACAGTTTGATGTGGTTGCTTACCGTCTGAAAGAAGAATATAAAGTAGACTGTATCTATGAGCCAGTGAGTGTTCACACTGTGCGTTGGGTGCATTGTGATGATGAAAAAATCTTCAATGAGTTTAAGAAAAAGGCGCATGATCAGCTGTCAGTAGATGGTGGTGGTCACCTCACTTATCTTGCGCCAAGCCGTGTCAATTTGCAGTTGATGCAAGAGCGTTGGCCTGATATTCAATTTAGCAGTACGCGAGAACATTAGAATCTCCCTAAATCCCTCTTTAGAAAAGAGGGACTTTGTCACGAGTCCTATTGGTATCTAAATTCGTGATATACCTCCCTTTTAAAAGGGAGGTTAGGAGGGATTTAAAAATAAAGGATAATGATATGAACGCTTTAAAACCAATTTTCAGCATAACGTTAATGATTGGAATGATGGCTTTAACAGCATGTGATTCTCCTAAAAAAAATGAATCTGACTCAGCAGAAACGATTGAGTCGAAAACAGCAAAGACTGAAAAAGCAGAGATCCTTCCTTATTTAAATATCCAAGAAAGCAAAGCGAAATATGCGTTGCCTTTCTGTGAAAAGAAAAATTGTATTGATGTTGATATTCAAACCGTTAAAACTCAAGATGAATGGCTGAATACTTGGATTGAGAGAAATCAAGCCATGGTCATTCAACAGCAAATAGAACTCAAACAAAGTATGACCCTACAACAAGCCATAAATGCTTATGTGAAAAAGTCTGATGAATGGCAGGATAAATATTCAGAAAATAAAGCCTATGCATTACATTTAAATACGCGAATTGCATCACAACGCAATCAGTATGTCTTGTTACAAGTGGGTGTCGATACCAAACAAGAAGATATTGAAGTAAAAGATCGTTATTATTTCTTTGTTGCCGATCGCAAATTACAAAAGCATTTAACGGTGCTTGATGTCATTCAAAAAAAGCAGCAAAGTGCCATGCATGATGTGATTCAAGTCCATTATCAGAAATGGATTGAACAACAGTCTATCGAAGTGAAGAAACAAGTACCAAAGACCTTATACTGGGGGCAAGCAGATTGGTTCTTTGATGGCGAGGGCATTGGATTGCATTATCGTGCCAATGAGATCAGTAAAGATGCGCCGCAACTAGATATTTATTTCACAGCAGCGCAAACGAAACAGATGTTACAGCCCGATATTTATCAGCAAATGTTCTAACTTAGCTTAGATATGTATAGAAATCGCATGTGTTTATGGTAGTTTCGAGCGAAGTCAGATAGCATTTTAAAAAGCTTGTATACGAATAATGGTGATAGGTTTAGATGAAAAATTTTTATAAATATAGTGTGCTTACTTGTGCAATTTTACTCGCAGCATGCCAACCGAAATCAGAGCCAAAAGAATCACAGGATCAGTCACAAGACCCAGCGATGATACAGCAGCAAACAGAATCTACATTGCGTGGAGAGAGTGTAAAAGTAGCACTGACTTTACCAGAGTGTAAGGGTAATACTTGCCCTGATTTTGTGGTTGAACGTTTGCAGAGTAATTTTTCATTTATTGATCAATTTCTGGATGAGCAAATCCTCGATCAACTCAGCAAAATGTTGGATGTAGTCGATGCAGATAAGGCCATATCGACGGTACAAGCCGCTGAGCAAAAGCCAAATTTAGATACACAAGTACAGCACTACGCCAATGCTTTTATTAAAATTGATGAAGAGTTAAAGGCGCTGAGTATCAGTCATCAAATTAGTTTATTGGTTAAACCAAAGATATTACAAACAGAAGGCTCTTTGGCGACGGTGGTATTGAATAGTAGTAGTTATATGGGCGGAGCGCATGGCTCAACTTCACAACGTTATTATAATTTCGATTTGGTCAATCAAAAGCAAATTAATCTCAATGATTTGTTGTTAGCAAAACAGCAAGCAGCTTTGAAAAAGCTGACCCATGATGCATTTAAGGCATGGATTGTAGATTCTAAACTAGCCAATAATCCTGAAGAATATGAGCAGGCTTGGCCATTTGAAATGACCGATAACTTCTTGTTAGGCGAAAATGGTTTAATCCTACAATACGGCGAATATGAAATCGGTCCTTATGTGGTGGGTTTACCGCGCTTGGTGATTCCGTATGATCAATTACAAGGGGTAATCAAGCCTGAATATTTGCCAAAAGTAGATGCACCAGCAGCTTCGACCGTTGTTGCAGATACTAAAAGCAAGACCTAATGCAACTGTTTGATACCCACACCCATTTTGATGTTGCTGATTTTGATCATGATCGGCAACAACTGGCGCGACAAGCCAAAAAAGCGGGTGTGCAGGATTTGGTTCTGATCGGATTTGTTGCATCCCGTTTTGATGAGTTAATGGCCAAACATCAACAATTACAACAGTGGCAAGACGTACCTCGATCTCATTTAGCTCCCGGTCTGCATCCTTTTTATATCGAGCAACATCAGTCAGAACATTTACATCATTTGGAACAGATTTTACAGCAACATCATTGTGTTGCAGTGGGTGAGATTGGTTTAGATACTTTTTTAAAGCAACACAAACAGCCCGAATTATTTGCCAAGCAACAGTATTATTTTAACGCACAGCTTGAGTTGGCAGCCCAATATAACAAGCCTGTGTTACTCCATATTCGCAAAGCCCATGCAGAAACCCTTGCGATCTTAAAAGCGAAAAAATTCAAATTGGGTGGAATTGCACATGCCTTTAGTGGTGGTGTTGAAGAAGCGAAGGCATTGGTAAAACTTGGTTTTAAAATTGGTGTAACTGGGCAAATTACCAATCCAAATGCCAAAAAATTACATCAAGTGGTACATGCGATTGGTATAGAAAACTTGGTGATTGAAACAGACTGTCCTGATATGACGCCGTTGTGTTGTCAGACATCTACCGAACATAGAACGCGTAATACACCTGTGAATTTGCCTTATGTGTTAGAAGGCTTGGCTCAAACACTACAGTTACCCCAAACACAGCTTGCCGCGCAACTCTGGCACAACTCATTTGAGGCGCTACATCTCAACTAATATCTGTCTCTAATATAATAATAATCATGTAATTTTAAATAAGATAACTAAAAGGGAACACAGCATTTCCTAAACTGGCTTACATTAAATAAAGAACTTCATAATAAACGAATGAAATCGCCAAACTGGGAGGATCATCCTATGGCCAGATATAGCAAAATCAATAGTTTTAATGCATTACAAACGCTTGATGTCGGTTCAAAACAATATCAAATTTTTAACTTGAAACGAGCCGCGCAGACACTTGGTAATATTGACCATCTACCTAAATCTTTAAAAGTTTTATTAGAGAATCTCCTTCGCTTTGAAGACCAAGAAAGTGTAAAAGTTGAACATATCCAAGCCTTAGTCGACTGGCAAAAAACGCGCAGTTCCGATCAAGAAATTCAATACCGACCCGCGCGAGTATTGATGCAAGATTTTACCGGTGTACCTGCGGTGGTCGATTTAGCCGCCATGCGTGCAGCAATGGCCAAAGCAGGCGGTGATCCGAATCGAATCAATCCATTGTCACCTGTTGATTTGGTGATTGATCACTCGGTCATGGTCGATCATTTTGCCAATCAAAATGCATTTTCTGTAAACGTCAGAATTGAAATGGAGCGCAATGGCGAGCGTTATCAGTTCTTACGGTGGGGGCAGTCAGCATTTAATAACTTCAGTGTAGTGCCGCCGGGTACAGGTATTTGTCACCAAGTCAATTTAGAATACTTGGCTCAAGCCGTTTGGCTCAACGAAGAAGACGGGCAGACCTTTGCTTTTCCAGATACCTTAGTTGGAACAGATTCGCATACCACCATGATTAATGGACTTGGCGTATTGGGTTGGGGTGTCGGCGGAATCGAAGCGGAAGCCGCCATGCTCGGACAACCTGTTTCGATGTTAATTCCTGAAGTAATCGGTTTTAAATTGACTGGTAAGCTCAATGAAGGCATTACCGCAACTGACTTGGTTTTAACCATTACCCAAATGCTTCGTCAGAAAGGCGTGGTTGGTAAATTTGTTGAATTTTATGGGGATGGTTTGGCGGACTTGCCACTCGCTGACCGTGCTACGATTGCCAATATGGCACCTGAATATGGTGCAACCTGTGGTTTCTTCCCTATTGATGAAGTCACACTGGCGTATTTGGTACTGACTGGTCGCCAACAAGAACGCATCGATTTGGTTGAGGCATATAGTAAAGCACAAGGCTTATGGCGAAATGCGGGAGATGAGCCAGTCTTTACCGATACATTGAGTCTTGATATGAGTACGGTGCAAGCAAGCATGGCTGGTCCTAAGCGCCCACAAGATCGTGTATTACTGGCAGATGTACCCAAAACCTTTAATGCGCTCATGGAGCTGACATTAAAACCAGCCCAAGAGATGAAAGAGCGATTGGAAAATGAAGGTGGTGGCGGTACAGCGGTTGCAGCTCATCAGGCCAATCTTCCACATGAGAGTCCATCTTGTACCATTGATGGACAGATATATCCTTTAAATCATGGCGATGTGGTGATATCCGCGATCACTTCATGTACCAACACCTCGAACCCAAGTGTTATGTTGGCTGCAGGTTTATTAGCGAAAAAGGCGATTGAACAAGGCCTACAACGCAAACCTTGGGTAAAAAGCTCACTCGCACCCGGTTCCAAAGTGGTGACAGATTATTTGGCCGCAGCAGGATTGACACCATACCTCGATCAATTGGGTTATAACCTTGTGGGTTATGGTTGTACGACCTGTATTGGTAATTCTGGACCTTTGCCTGATCCTGTTGAAGAAGCCATTCAATGTCATGATTTAAATGTAGCATCTGTGCTTTCAGGCAATCGTAACTTTGAAGGCCGTGTACATCCATTGGTGAAAACCAACTGGTTGGCTTCACCGCCCTTGGTGGTGGCGTATGGTTTGCTTGGCAATATCCGTACCGATTTAACCACACAGCCGATTGGTATCGGAAAAGAGGGACAAGAAGTTTATCTGAAGGACATTTGGCCAAGTCAGGCTGAAATTGATCAAGCACTGAAACAAGTCACCACCGCCATGTTCCATAAAGAATATGCCGCAGTATTTGATGGTGATGAAACGTGGCAAGCGATTCAAATCCCGCAAAGCCAAACTTATGCATGGCAGGACAATTCGACTTATATTCGCCATCCGCCTTTCTTTGAGGGAATTGAGCAACCGCCCAAAGCAATCACCAATATTGATCAGGCACGTATCTTGGCAGTGTTGGGTGATTCAGTAACGACTGACCATATTTCTCCAGCGGGGAATATCAAGAAAGATAGTCCAGCAGGTCATTATTTACAGGAACAAGGCGTAGACCCGAATGACTTTAACTCCTATGGTTCGCGTCGTGGTAATCATGAAGTGATGATGCGAGGAACATTTGCCAACATTCGAATTAAGAATGAAATGTTAGGTGGCGAAGAAGGCGGCAATACTATTCATATACCAAGTGGTGATAAATTGTCGATTTATGATGCTTCTATGCGTTATCAACAGGAGCAAACACCGCTGATTATTATTGCAGGTAAAGAATATGGCACAGGCTCATCGAGAGACTGGGCTGCGAAAGGTACAAATTTACTTGGCATTAAAGCAGTGATTGCAGAAAGCTTTGAGCGAATTCATCGTTCAAACCTTGTTGGCATGGGCGTATTACCACTTCAATTTATTGATGAGCAAACACGCCAGTCGTTAAATTTAACCGGGCGAGAAGTTCTCTCTATTCACGGTCTATCTGATGAGATTCAACCACATCAAGCTTTAGATGTAAGTGTGATTCGAGAAGACGGCAGCCAAGCGCAATTTAAGGTGTTATGCCGAATCGATACCTTAAATGAGGTGGAATACTTTAAAGCGGGTGGGATTTTGCATTATGTACTGCGGAATTTAATCGCTGCATAGCACCAAAAAAGTTGTTGTAAAAAGATGAAAGCTAGTCTTTCATCTTTTTTTTTTTGTTTGAATTTTACCGTTTCGACGTTAAGGTGATAGCCATTAATCTGTGAGGGTGATGGCTTTGAATCAGTTGCCGAGATATGTTTATTATTTATTGGTTGCACAAGCATTTAATTTAATTGCAGCAGTATTATCGGTAACAGTTTCAGCGATTGTTGGCTTAAAACTTGCGCCCACTCAGGCTTTGGCGACAGTACCGTATGGTTTGCAATTTTTGGCTATGTTGCTAACGACTTTTATCTTCTCATTTTTAATGAAAAAGTTGGGTCGACATCTGGTGTTTCAGTTTGGATGCTTTTGTCTTTTTTTAGCGGGTGTGTTTGGGTATCTCGCATTACAAAGTGAACAGTTTTATTTATTGTGCCTTAGTCATTTTTCACTGGGCTTATTTATTTCTACTGCAAACTTTTACCGTTTTGCTGCCTCTGATCGTCTAGCTTCTGATTTAATCCCGAAAGCCACAGCGATGGTGATTTCTGGCGGTGTCGTCGCAGCGATTATTGCGCCTGTTTTGGCGATTCAATTTCAACAGGTGCAAGGCTTACCTGATTTCACTGCGATTTATTTAATTTTCAGTGTGTTGGCATTATTGTTGTCGCCAATTCTATATGTATGGAATCAGAAGTTTAAATTACAGCAAGTACAACAAGTCGTGACTGAGTCGCTACAGCGAGCTAAATTGCCTGTCAATTTTATTGTGGTGGCAGTGATTAGTGGGGCATTTGCATACTATATTATGAATGTCATGATGATTATGTCTTCCTTACATTTGAAAGAACATCATTCATTTCACTATGCTTCTGTCTCGATTCAGTTACATGTCTTGGCCATGTTTATTCCTTCATTCTTTGTATCTAAGCTGATTCAACGCTGGGGAACACATCGCACGATTTATATCGGGTTTGTTTTGCTGATGTTGTCCTCTTTGATTCCAATATTTGGCCAAGAGGGAATTTATATTAATGTCGCTCTGATTGTGCTTGGTGTAGGCTGGAACTTTGCTTATTCAGGTGCATCTACGTTATTGGCAGGATTAAACGAACAGCAAAAGCATCGTGTGCAAGGTATTAATGAAACTATAATTGCCTTATTCGCGACGCTCGGTGCTTTCTTGCCTGCACCGATTTTGACGAAGGTTGGCTGGATGAATGCTAATCTGCTGGCTTTATCAATCAGTGTTCTTATTTTGGTAATATTGATTATTTTAAGTGGACGTCATCGATTCGCAATCAAAGTCTCATCTTCCTAACCTAAACCATATTAAACGAGTTAAAATAGTGCTTTGATTGAAAGATATAGATCGCCACTGTTATGACTGATGTGCCTGTAAATGATGAATATGACCGCCGTTTTGCTGGTGTGGCAAAGATTTATGGAGAAAGTTCATTTAGCCATTATGAAAACAGTCATGTGATGGTGATCGGCGTGGGTGGCGTAGGGAGTTGGGCTGTAGAAGCGCTGGCTCGTACAGGGATTGGTCAGCTAACGCTCGTTGATATGGATGTGATTGCTGCATCGAATATTAACCGTCAACTTCCTGCATTGACCTCAACGTTAGGACAAGAAAAAATCGAAGTGATGGCTGAGCGCTGTCGTCAGATCAATCCACGCATGACAGTGAATGTGATTGATGACTATTTAACACCTGAAAATGTCAAAGAGATTTTAAGTCCTGTTCCCGATATCATTTTAGACTGTATTGATGATGTCAAAGCCAAACTGGCGTTGATGCTGCATTGTCGCTTTAACAAGATTCCATTGATTGTATCGGGTGGGGCTGGGGGCAAGCTTGATCCGCTTAAGATTCGGGTGGCTGATTTATCTAAAACTGAACAAGACCCGATGTTGGCAAAGCTGCGAGCACAACTTCGTTCTAAGGGCATCTGTAAAAAACCAAAAGAAAAGTTTGGGATTACTTGTGTGTATTCAATCGATAATCCATTTTCAAATACAGAAGTTTGTTCGACGTCGGGAGATGCCGCATTTAATCCAAGTGCAGGCTTACGCTGTGGTGGCTATGGGTCAGCCGTTGTCGTGACATCAAGCTTTGCTATGGTTGCAGTGGCAGAGGTTTTGAAAAAGTTAGATGCAAAGAAGGGTTGATGATTACAGCCCTTGCTTAATTTAGATGTAATTTGAACCTAAGCGGTAGTAACTATAAGTCACATTTTTATCTTTATATATATCGTGACTGCGTTGTTTAAAGTCTGAAATCCATTGTGTGCCAGAGAAGCCAGCAATATGGCCATAACGATGTTTTTGTGTGCGGTGAATAATATAGATATCACCTTTCTGTGGGTTATCAAAAGCAGGGGTAATTTTTTTATAGCCAATTTCTTGTAAGGTTCTACCCCAGTCAGAAGCAGCTACAGGATGGTTGACGATTTTTGCACCCGCAGATTGTAAGGCGATTCTAACGAACTTGGCACATTGAGATGAACTACGATAAGACGCTCTGCGCGTTAACTTTTGTGCAAATGCCATAACATCGAGTGAAGGCTGTTTTGGTACATCTTTGGTCGTCACAATCATTTGATGAGGTGGGGTGTGAACCATACTGTGATCAACTGAGGGCGCATCATAAATCATCTTCAATCTCTATCGCATTTCTAAATAACCAGACTAATGCCAGACTCTTGGCGAAAGACATGGTAAGCGAAAAAGAGCAGAAAAGCCCCTTTGTAATGTAATAATGTATCATTTGTGATGGCTTGGGGATAACTTAGCTAAATCACAGAACAATTTTTTTATTAATTATCATTAGTTTGGCGAGTGTTAACTTTAGATAAAATAATTTGTAAAATTATATTTCAAAATTGTGTATTAAATAAGCGTTTTTGTGCTAAAAAACAAAAAATCATCCATTTTATTTATTCTAAAGCTTTGTTTTATAATGGTATTAATTTTTTTGTGTGAAATTTGAAGATTTTTATCATTCATTAGAAAATTTAACAAGTGATTGGCTTTTGTGAGTATTCACGATGAAGATCTGGATTTTAAAGTACGAATTAGGCGTTATTCAGCTTTATATGAAGTTAGCTAAAATCGCTTAAGATCTTGTTATAAAGTAAATTTTGATACGCAAGAGGATGAGCTTCACGCGACACCCTTGCGCATGCATGGAGAACAAGCTTTAGTGTTGCTGTTCTCGAATATAGTCTTCGGTGCGTTGCATCGCCACTTGGATGTTCTGAATCGCATGTTCAATATCCATAATGGTCTTTGCGTTGCCACCACTCAGAGCTTGCCTCCATTTACGAGCACCCGGTAAGTTTTGAAATAAACCCAAAATGTGGCGTGTGATAATGGAGAGTGGGGCACCCTCAGCAATGCGTTGATGAATATACGGCATCATTTGCTGCATAATCTCAAAACGGTCTGGCGCTTGCA
Source organism: Acinetobacter sp. NIPH 1852 (assembly GCF_022549455.1). Classification (NCBI taxonomy): domain Bacteria; kingdom Pseudomonadati; phylum Pseudomonadota; class Gammaproteobacteria; order Moraxellales; family Moraxellaceae; genus Acinetobacter; species Acinetobacter sp. NIPH 1852. The sequence continues at coordinate 56,166 of NZ_JAKZGG010000021.1, forward strand.
AATTCCAGAGCTGTCCCATTTCCGCGAGCAAATAAGGGTTGTGATAAGCCTCACGGCCAATCATCACACCATCGACATGTTGTAGGTGTTGTTGAGTTTCCTCAAGGGTTTTGATGCCACCATTAATTTCAATAGTAAGATGTGGACGTTCTTGTTTTAGGCGGTAGACATCTTCATAGCGTAAAGGGGGCACTTCACGGTTCTCTTTCGGCGATAAGCCCTGCAAGATTGCGATCCGCGCATGTACGATAAAGTGAGTACATCCTGTTGCTGCAACGGTATCAACAAAATGCAGCATTTCTTCATAAGAGTGCATGTCATCGATGCCGATACGATGTTTGACCGTCACAGGAATTGATACCGCTTTTTGCATGCTATGAATACAGTCAGCAACCAGATTTGGCTCAGCCATTAAGCATGCGCCGATCTTATTGTTTTGAACACGATCACTTGGGCAGCCGACATTTAAATTGACTTCATCATAGCCCCAGTCTTCAGCCATTTTGGTACAAGTGGCTAATTCTTGTGGATTTGAACCACCGAGCTGCAACACGATCGGATGTTCTTGTTTATTGAAGTCTAAATGACGATTCGCTCCACCATAAATGATTGCACCCGTAGTGACCATCTCCGTATACAGCACCACATTTGGATTAAATAAACGTGCAAAGAAACGGTAATCTTTGGTTGTCCAATCCATCATCGGGGCAACACTGATTCTTGGATTACTAATGTTTTTAAGGTTTTTACTAATAGTCATTTAAAATCATGCCTTTAAATCTAGTATTTGAATCTGCGTAAACGCATGGTAACACCGATGAATGTGGGTTTTGCTGTTTGCATTTACACCATAATCCAAGAAAAGGTTTGTGGTGTAAATTATGGGTTCAGTTACAGCTAGAAAAGGTGCTGATGGTAGTTTGAGTTACCGCGTAGCTATCCGAGTCAATCGAAAAGGATATCCAGTCTATTCTGAAAGCAAAACCTTCCATTCAAAGAAAATGGCGGAAAACTGGATTAAGAAAAGAGAAGTTGAAAATCCAGATATTCTATTAGGCAAAGAACAACTCATTGACCTAACCTTGGCAGATGCCATTGATAAATATTTAGAAGAGGTTGGGAGCGAGTACGGAAGGACGAAACGCTATTCTCTACTCTTAATTAAGAAATTTCCGATAGCGCGCAATATTATCACAAAAAAAAAATCAGTACATTTGGCTGATCACGTCGCATTAAGAAAAGCTGGGATTCCTCACTTGGATTTAGACCCACTTGCAACAAGTACCCAGCAACATGAGCTGCTTCATTTCTTGGCTCATGCCTCTGTGATGTGGGATATAGATATTGATTTATATAGTTTTGATAAAGCTACCGCACAACTGAGAAAAACATGTCAAATTGGAAAGTTCATGATTTGAAAAATCCTAATGGCTCGAAAGGAAACCACAAGACATTTGATGTCTTAGAACCCTGCAAAACGATGATTGAACGTTTAATAGGTCATGAGGTTCGTAGCAGAATGCTTAAGTTAGGCCACAATGAAAATTTACTTTTACCTTTGAATCCTAAGAGTTTAGGCAAAGAGTTTCGTGAGGCTTGTAATATGTTAGGGATCGAGGATTTGCATTTTCACGATTTAAGGCATGAAGGATGTACTAGACTTACAGAACAAAGCTTTACGATTCCTGAAATACAAAAAGTAAGTTTGCATGATTCTTGGAGCAGTTTGCAGCGTTATGTTTTCGTAAAGGCTAGAAGGAACATTATGCAGTTGGAAGAGGTGCTACGCCTCATTGATGAAACGTAACAAAGTCTTTGGAAGCTTGTGAATACTGTTTATTTAAAACATCAGCAAAGTCATTAAGGTACACCAGAAATGGTGCACGCTTACTTTTATCTATTTTGAACACAGAGAAAGGGAACTCACAGTTGTTTGCCTTTTTCAATGCTTCAGCATTACTTAAATGAGGATAATAGTCGTTGACTGAGGTCAAAAGCGTAAGTGAGGGGAATGGTGTTATAAAATATTTTTACAATTTAAAATACTGATAAATAATATATTTTTTATAAATAATTATACGCTGTAACTTTTTGCATCGGATTTTATTGTCATTTGAAAATTAAAATTATTAACGAATGAGAATAATTCTTGTTGACTTTTTTTATTTTTGAGATAAATTTCACATAAATTTTAACGTATGTATAAAAGCGTAGTTTTTTAAATTTAGCTCTATTCATGCTTAAAGTAGAAAATGTAGATTAATTGATAAATTTTATATTAGGGTGTTTATGGATATTGGAAGAAAGAAGCTGCTATTAGATTATTTGGAAAGGGATGGAACCAAAGAGTTTTCATTTTATGGATGGACTCTTGGTCTTTCGATACTTTTGTTATTTATAAACTGTGGTGTTTATACGAAGAGTAATATAGGTACCTTTTTTGATGCAACATTTGCTGTATTAAACTTTACTTTTATCTTTTTAATTTTCAAGAAAATTTTCACTCTTAAAAATGAACTATCTAAATTTAATCAAGAAGTAAATAAAGAGAAGGAAAGTGTTCTTGGAAAAATAATAGGTTATTTATTAATTTTATTTATTTTTTTGTTGGGTGTCTTTCTCGTTTTTTATTTTAGTGATAAATCAGCGTATGTCTATACAGTATATTCGTTAGGACTAAGCTTTATGATTATATCAATATTTTTATTCTATTTTTCAATAACTAAGAAATCTTAGTTTATAACCCGAATCGTGCTTAAGCCAATGATTCCATTACTCGAATGGTTGGCTTGTTTTGATGACATAATTGGTAAGCACATAAAGATGCATAAATTC
>NZ_JAKZGG010000022.1:0-58397 GCF_022549455.1 Acinetobacter sp. NIPH 1852
ATGGTGGCTGAAGGCATAGGTTGTGTGGTAACTCCCTAATGGTTTTCAGCCACCTTTTTTTCAAGCTAATTTCTTATCCGCGATTCAGGTTAGTTAATATATTGGGTTTAAATAAGATTTAAAAATAAGATATGGATTAGGGCTTTGAGCCTGTATCTTTAAAAGATGATTGAAAAGAAGCTCAAGGCTGAGCTTCTTAAACTTTTACATTAATTTGAAACAGATCCTTATCCAATTCGATAAAGTCAATTTCACAATCAATAAATTTTTCAATCATGGCGGCCTGAGTACGGGTATGCTCGCTAATACATTGTGCGGTAAATTCACCACCTTGACCCAATGCCAAAGGCAATAACAACTGATCCGCTAAATACTCATCAACGACAGCTTTGGACACAAGATAAAGCTTCACTTTTTCTGCTAAGTGATTTGCTATTTGTTCGGCACTTTTTCGCATTTCGCCTAAAGCTGTGAATAGCTGAGCGTGATGTTCATGCTCAACTTTGACATACGCCGTATTTCCTTGGCTGATTCCATGTAAATGAAATTGCTGTTGAGTATCTAGTTTCAGCCTTTTGTTTAAAGTGGCTAATTCACGTTGCGCAATTTGTGCTTCTTCTGAAAGATTGAGGACTGCTACAAAGGCATCAATTGATTGTAACGAGCCACGATCTAATAAGCTTAGCTTGTTTCGATGCTGCCACGGCTGAATCTTGATTTGAATTTCACCCGCACCAATCGGAAAGAAGCCTGCTTTATTTAATTTAAACTCGACCTCTATTCCAAGTTTTTCTAATGCAGGCAAAAAGCAATGTTCAACAAAATCAGCCGTTGGCGCAAGCGGATTATGTGTGCCACCAGAAATCGTGAGTTCACTGGCTTCATTTTGTAATAACAACGCAGGCAATAGCGTCTGTAAAACCAGTGTGGCACTTCCAGCAGATCCAATCTGAAACTGGTATTTTCCGCTTTGCACATGCTGTGGCGCAAAATACAAACGTTGGCTATGCAGTTCAGCCCCTTCAACATAAGCTTGGCTGATATGTTGGGATGCCTGTACACAGACCAAATGCTGACGCATTAAGCCCGGTTTTTTACGCCCAGCACGAATGTTGATTAATTCAAATGCTTGACCTGTAATCATTGAAAGAGAGAGGGCAGTTCTTAAAATTTGCCCACCACCTTCACCTTGAGAACCATCAATCTGGATGGTTGTTGCTGGCATATTTGCCAAAGCCTTATTCACGTCTATTTTCCTTATTTTCTAATTTAATGAACATACTGTCAGTACATGGTAATGCGAAGTAACGCGTGACTTTGCTTTTGGCAAAGGTTTACTAGGTACATGGTGCTGAGCCTGATCGGTGAAGATTGATGCACGGCTCACATGCTGCCATAGCCGCCTGAATTGTTTTCAATCCCTCAGATCGGAGTAACGCAGGATCTTGTACTCGCCCAGTATGTCCAAACTGTGATTGTGAACTAAATTCACAAAATCTGTTGTTTATTGAACTAAATCAATCTGCCAATTTGCAGCCTGAATCTTGATATTTAAATCACGTAGTTTCACGCTGATATCATCGGCTTGTTTTTGCAAGCTAGAAACAGGGATGACTTTTTGCCATTTAATCTCACGTGAGCTATAACGATCAGGTTCACGATGTGTATTGACAATCGCATCAACGAGAATCTTATGTTGTTCAGCATAACTATCTCTTAAGCTGAGTAACGATAGTAATATTTTTCCATCCTCAACTTTTGCTTGTGCATTGGTCAAATGAATACGACAAATCAATTGATTGCTTTCTTGGGTTAAAGCAAACACTTCTTTGATCAGTTCATTTGGATCTTCGCTTGGTTCATCACCATCTTGTACCAATACATTGGCATTGATCCGTTGTTTTAATGAAGCGAGCTTTTTCTGTTGATCGCTTCGAAGTAAAAGTGCTTCTGCGAGTTTCATTTTATTTTCCTTTTATTCAATATGTACAATAACTAAGTTTGAAACACCTTCCAATTCCATACTAAATTTTGCAAATTCAATAACTTCATCTAAAGTTTCATTTTCATGCCAAGTTGTCATGAAGCAATTATTGGCTGGTGGTTGATAGTTATAAAAACCTAGATATGTTTCATCTAGGACATCATCCCAAATAGAGCACTCATATCCTGTCACCATTGCCTGAGTGCATAGTTTTGAGTAGACAATCTGCTCACAAATCCAATTACGCCATTCAGACAGGATTTGCTTAGTACCCACAATCAGAATGATGTAATAGGATTGCTCAGGTAGTACGAGATGAGCATCTTCATTTGTCCTGATTCTATAGCTCCGAATATCTAAACAATCCTTTTTCATCATTACCCCTTAACACAAACCACTTGTCTTAGTGTATAAACCACTTCAACCAAATCTTTTTGCGCATTCATTACGTCTTCAATCGGTTTATAAGCTGATGGAATTTCATCAATTACAGCAGCATCTTTACGGCATTCCACACCTTCAGTCTGAGCAATCTGATCTTCTACGGTAAAGCGACGTTTTGCTTCAGCACGACTCATCACTCGACCTGCACCATGCGAACATGAGCAGAACGACTCTTGATTTCCAAGCCCGCGAACGATGAAAGATTTAGCACCCATTGAACCAGGAATAATTCCATATTGTCCAAGTTTTGCACTTACAGCACCTTTACGGGTTACCATCACTTCTTCGCCATAATGTTCTTCCTTTTCCACATAATTATGGTGACAGTTCACCGCTTCCAATTTTGCATTAAATGGTTTTGGAATAATCGTTGCCAAAGCTTTAATCGCTGACTGCATCATGATTTCACGATTTTTCATTGCAAAGCGTTGTGCCCAACCCACAGCAAACCAATAATCATTAAAATGCTCAGTTCCTTCAACTAAATACGCCAAGTCTTTATTCGGCAAATTAATGAAATGCTTTTGCATATCTTTTCGTGCAAGCTCGATAAAATGATTTCCGATGGCATTACCTACACCGCGAGAACCTGAGTGCAACATAATCCAAACGTGATCATGTTCATCTAAACAGACTTCGACGAAGTGATTTCCTGTTCCTAAAGTCCCCAATTGTTTGCGGTTGTTGGTGTTTTTAAGGCGGGGGTGCTTTGCACAAATCAACTCAAAATCAGTCACTAAGTCTGCCCAAGCCTGATCCACTATTTCAGGTGGGTTTTCCCAAGACCCACGATCTCGTCCTCGACCTTTAGTCATTCCATGTGGAATTAAGCGTTCAAGTTCAGTACGTAATCCGTGTAAGTTATCTGGTAAATCAGAAGCGGTTAAGTTCGTACGAGTTGCCATCATTCCACAACCGATATCGACGCCAACAGCCGCAGGAATAATCGCGCCTTTGGTTGGAATTACACTTCCAATGGTTGCCCCTAAACCAAAGTGTACGTCTGGCATTACTGCCATCCATTTATAAATAAATGGCATTTGGGCAGTTTGTAGTAATTGTTGTTTTGAGTTGTCATCAACAAGTACGCCGTTGGTCCACATTTTCACAGGCATACTTTTTTCACTATGTAGAACTTGATAAGCACGTTGTTGCTGTTCTTGTTCAAATTGAGCTTGTTGATTGACTTGTTCAATGACAGACATTTTCATTTTTCCTTTCAAAGCCTGCCTGCCAAGCGTTTGCAGGCAGGTGTTATTCACAAGATCCCAATGATGTTGTGTGCTTATACTATTGCAGCGACTGTGCCAACTTTATAAAAATAAAATCATATATTTTTAATACATTGATAATTATAAACAAAATATTTTAAATCTATTTTTAGATGGAATTTATGAAGTTTTTTATAAATAAAAATATATCTATAAAGATATTGAAGTATCTTTATAGATATATGTGTGTTTTTAGCAAGGTCGATATGCCATCAAGATGATTTACTGATTTTCAAAAGCTGACCAGTTTCATCTAAGCTAAATTGATCAAAATCATGAGCTAAATAAAAATTACCTTTGAAAAACTCTCTGACTTCCTCGGCGATCGCTTGCTGCCCAGCACTATCTTGATGTCGCGGACTAAAGTGGGTGAGAATGAGATTGCCTAATCCTTGCTGCTGAGCAAATTCAGCCACCATTTTTGCTGAACTATGCATCGGACCTTGCCCAACTTTATCCAGAACTGCTTGAGTGTAGGTGCTTTCATGAATCAACAGTTGAGCATCTTGACATGGCTGAGCTAATAACTCAGGACGATCATTGTCACCACCAACTATCGCGCGAACGCGCTGTATATGGGTTTGAATAAAATCACTGGCTTTTAAGGTTTGATCATTGAACTGGATATCTTTGCCTTGTTGCAAATCACCCCAAGCTTTACCTTTAGGTACACCAAGTTGAATTAAAGCCTGTGTGTCTAATTTCTTTTGGGTGTGTTGCGTGATAATACTAAAGGCAAAGCTTGGTACTCGATGGCTAAGTGGGTGGGCTTGAATTGAAAGTTCATCCGTTAATGGTTGTATTTGAGTCGCTTTATTGACATCAATAAAGTTGAGCGGATACGGAAGGTGGAGATCGGTGAGTTCTGTAGTTGCTTCAAACCATTGTTGAATTTCTTTGGGGGCGATAATGGTTAAGGGCGCAGTACGTGCATTCATGCCAGCACTTGCCAATAAGCCGACTAGCCCATAACAATGATCGCCATGTACATGGGTAATACAAACCGCAATCAGATTTTGTAAAGAAAGTTTGGCTTGTTGAATACGGTGTTGTGTGCCTTCACCAGCATCGACCAAGATCCAATCTTTGTTTTTACTGTTTCGTATCGCTAAACCTGAAACATTACGAGTGAGTGTGGGTACACCTGAAGATGTACCTAAAAAAGTAAAATGAAGCATATTGTTGGAATTTTTCACTTAAATGCGTATTGTATATTATAGACATTTATAAAATTTTATAGAAATCATGACGGATGTGAAAAAAACAGTCGTAATAGGCTTTGTTGGTTCAACTTTAGATCAAGGAAAACGTCCTGATCGCTGGCAACGTTGGCGTCCAACGCTGAGTCTATTGATGCATGAAGATCTAATTGTAGATGAGCTGATCTTATTGCATGATCGCCAACATCATAATTTGGTGAAGTTTATTGCTGAAGATGCAAAGGATGTATCTCCATCTACAACAATATCAGGTCATCGAGTAAGTATTCGTGATCCTTGGGATTTTGCCGAGGTATACGGTGCACTTTATGATTTTGTAAAAACATATTCATTTGATACCGAAAAAAATAACTATCTTTTGCACATTACGACTGGAACACACGTTGGCCAAATTTGTTGGTATCTTTTGGTCGATGCGAACTATTTACCAGCCAAGCTGATTCAAAGTGCACCAAATCAACAGAAAACGCCTGAGGGCGAATATCGCATTATAGATTTGGACTTGTCTAGATATGATGTTCTCAAACAGCGTTTTGAAGATGAACAGCAGCAAAACTGGCAACAACTCAAAGCCAATATTTCAACCTATAATCTTGATTTTAATCAGCTGATTAGTGAAGTTGAATTGGTCGCAACACGGTCTAGTGCGCCGATTTTGATTATGGGTGCAACAGGTGTTGGAAAATCTCATTTGGCTAAACAAATCTTTCAATTGAAGAAAGATAAGTTCCATTTGAATGGGCGTTTTATTGATGTGAACTGCGCCACTTTACGTGGTGACAGTGCCATGTCGAGTTTGTTTGGGCATATCAAAGGAGCTTTTACAGGCGCAGCAGCTTCTCGGGCAGGTTTATTAAAAAGTGCCGATCAAGGCATTTTATTTTTAGATGAAATTGGGGAGCTTGGATTAGATGAGCAAGCCATGTTGCTCAAAGCACTCGAAGATAAATCCTTTTTTCCAGTAGGTAGTGATAAGGAAGTTCAGGCAGATTTTCAACTGATTGCGGGGACAAATCGAGATTTGAGAACCGAGGTGCAAGCAGGGCGTTTTCGCGAGGATTTATGGGCGCGACTCAATACATGGACTTTCTTTTTGCCAAATCTAAAAGATCGTGTTGAAGATATCGCGCCGAATATTGAGTTCGAGCTACAACGTTTTGCTGCTAATCATCAACGTCAACTTCGTTTTCAGCGTGACGCTTTAGATCTATATTTGAAATTTGCCAAGTCGAAAGATGCTTCTTGGCAGGGAAATTTCAGAGATTTAACCGCAAGTGTGACGCGTTTAGCGACATTATCGGATGGAGAGTTGATTCGCTCTGAAACAGTGGAAAAAGAGATTTATCGTTTAAAACAATTGTGGTCTATTCAGAAACATTCACATGATGAAAATGATCAAGATATTTTGCTGAAATATTTAGATCAAATGCAATTAATGGAAATTGATGAATTTGACCAGATTCAGCTACGTGGTGTGCTTGAGGTTTGTAAAAATGCCAAGTCAATGGCAGATGCTGGTCGTCAGCTTTTTGCTGCATCGCGTCAGCAGAGAAACACAACCAATGACAGTGACCGAGTCAAAAAATATTTGGCTCGGTTTGGCTTGAGTTGGAGTGATTTCTAATCGTTATTCAGCTTGATCAGGTTGTTGTTTCTTACGCTGCGATTGGCTAGATAAAAACTCTAAATTCCAAAGTTTTTCTGCATGTCGACCAATCCACCAAAATGAAGCAGCCAGTATAATAAAGAAGATTGCTTTATGCATACCAACCCAAAAGAACTCAAAATATTTGGTATATAAATTTAGAAATAAAAAGGTAATGCCAAAACCGCGTGAAGTGGCATCATCATGTTTTAAGCCATATACAATAGCAATGATGGCAACAAATGCGAATAAGATGCCCCAATGAAGTAGCTCGTATTGTTTAACGTTGTACCAGCTATTCAGGTCACCATAATTGCCAAAGATTGAAAGAATCCATAGCGCGATAAATAGATAAAGCAGACCCATGACATAGGTTGAATGCGCAAAGTCAGAAAAACGCGCGTGGCGTTTAAACAATAGACTGAGTCCAATCAGCACACCGCCGAATAATACAAAGCGCAAAGGAAAGTTCATACCTAAATAGTATGCACCCCAACCAGACATATAGCCTGTTTCAGTTCCAAACCAAGAGCCGAGCGAAAGCAGCGAAAAGATCCAAATCAATTTGGAAGGAAACCAGAAAGCCAGTGCAGCGTAAATAATTGTTGAAAGTAAAAATAGCAACGAGAAATGTCCGCTACCAGTATCAATCGCTTGTCCAAAATACGCCACCGAAACGGCAGTAGAAAGTACACCCGCAAAAATAATCGCTTCATTGCTAAAATGATGTAAGGGTTTGGTTTTCCTACGACGATAGGCAAATATATAAAAAGCAGCCGCCGCAGCAGCAAAGATAAGACATGGGATAACATTTGAACTTAAAAATAATTGTTCAAGTATTTTCATTAGCCATTCATCAAGGGTGATTGCAGCAACTGCAATCACTGCGCAAATCATCGAAATCCAAAATGAATATTTTGCTAGTCGTTCCCAATCAAAAGATCGAATGGAAAAGCTACTTCTAAGATCATTGGCGACGTCAGGTGTAATCGTTCCTTGTTGTTGCCAATACTCAATTGTGTGTTTTAAAAATAGTCCCTGTTTTTTATTTAATTTCATCAAAGAACCCTAATGCCTATTCATCTGTACTGATATAACAGACATGGGATTCAAAAGAAGTATATTTTTCTTAATAATTTGTTGTTAAGTCTACACTTTTAAAAAGCGAGTGATCACTTGACGTAATTGCTTTAAATAACCTGTAAAGAAATGATTTGCACCAGGCATGATGGTAATTGGATGCTTTTGTGGTTTTGCCCACGCAACCATATCTGAGAGTAGGGTGATATCATCTTGTTCCCCATGTACAAACAAAATATCACCATTAATTTCAGGGGTTTTGTAGTGACGTAAATCAACCACTGAACCTGTTGGTAAGCCACACAAAACTAATTGTTTCGGGCGTAGCTCTTCACTGAGCTGCACTTGGCATTTGGCTAAGACATGTGAGCCAAAACTAAAGCCACCCGCATGGAACGTTAAGCCTGCATGTTTTCCACGTGCATATTCAATCACTGCCATAATGTCATCAGTTTCACCATGACCTTGATCATGTGTGCCTTCGCTACCACCTAAACCGCGAAAACTTGGACGATACACGATACAGCCCATTTCATTAAAAATTTGCGCTAATAAAACAGGCACTTTGTGATTGGGTGTGCCACCTTGTAATGGATGGGGGTGACAGACGACTGCAAAACCTGTGATTTCACCTTTGGGATGATCAACAAACATTTCGATTTGACCAACAGGACCTTGGATGAATAGTTGCTCAGACATAAAGTAAGTAATGAATTATGGAAGAATCCACTATTTTACCGATAATGAAGAATGAAAACACGAATTGGCATTAAAAATTCTCAACTGTTATAGTTTAGCCAAGATAAATTGATATTGATTGAATATGCTTGCTCTAATTTCTCCTGCTAAAACACTTGATTACACAACAGCTTTACCAACAGATACACACACGCAGCCACGTTTATTGGAACAATCACAACAGTTGATCGAGGTTTGTCGTAAACTTTCAGCGACTGAAATCGCATCTTTGATGGCTGTGAGTGAAAAAATTGCCAATCTCAATGTAGAGCGTTTTCGTGACTGGAATTCAGATTTTGATTTTTCCAATGCTCGTCAAGCGATATTTGCATTCAAAGGTGATGTTTATACAGGTTTAGATGCCTATCATTTAGACGACCAAGATATTGATTTTGCACAGCAGCATTTAAGGATGTTGTCGGGGCTTTATGGTTTGTTACGTCCTTTAGATCTCATGATGCCATACCGCTTGGAAATGGGAACAAAGTTAAAAAATACGCGTGGACATAACTTATATGAGTTTTGGGGCGATATTATCACTGATCAAATTAATCAAGATTTAGCAAATATCGATGCAAAAGTGTTGGTAAATTTAGCTTCTGACGAATATTATAAATCTGTGAATGAAAAGAAAATTCAGGCGGAAATTATCAAACCTGTGTTCTTAGATCAAAAGAATGGAAAATATAAAGTGATTAGTTTCTATGCGAAAAAAGCGCGTGGTCTAATGGCAAGATACTTAATTGAAAATCAATTGAGTGGAGCAGAACAATTAAAAGCATTTAATAGTGAAGGATATTACTTTGATGCAGAAAGTTCATCAAATAAAGAACTTGTATTTAAACGGGATGAACAGTAGTCATCCTGAGTTTGTCGTGGGTGGGGTGAGATGTTAAGCAAAGAACATTTATTAAAACATGCGATTTCATCTGATCAAGTCTGTATTAAAGGACATTTGACAGAACCGCGTAGTTATGGGGTTTATGCTTTGCCATTAGATACGGATGGAACAAGACGTTTTCGTTTTGGCAATCACCCAGTACGTCAACAGGAACTGAGACATGAATTTGGTTCCTGTACCTTATATCAGCTTTTTCTTGATCGTAAAGATGCCGAATCATTGGCAAAATGGCTGAATCAAGCAATGTAGAGATGACTGATTATGCAGCAATATTTATCTACATTAGAAAAATCATGGTATGAGTTGCATCGGCATTATCAGTTTTCTGAACCTCAGAGAACTTTTAATAAACTGATTGCTGCTTATAGCGAAAAGCAAAGGGCTTATCATACGATTCAGCATTTGTATGAGTGCTTGGTTTTACTCGAAGCTACTCGATCTGATTTAAATGATGATCATGCTGTTGCATTGGCACTTTGGTTTCATGATGCAGTTTATGATCCGCAAGCAAAAGATAATGAGCTGAAAAGTGCTGAACTATTTGAACAGTACTTGGCTCAAGATTTAACAAGAGAGATTGTTCAGAAAATAAAGCGTTGGATTGTTGCCACGCAAAAGCATGAGCCGACTGAAGAACTGGATTTACAGTTTTTATTAGATATTGATTTAGCGATTCTAGCGGCTTCACCAGAACGTTTTGTGGAATATGAACAGCAGATTCAGCAAGAATATGCTTGGGTTGATCCTGATGTATATTCTATTAAAAGAAAAGAAGTGCTAGCACATTTTTATCAGACAGAACCACTTTATCAAACGGAATATTTTCAGAAGTGTTTCGAGCAAAGAGCGAAAGAGAATTTGCGGAAATATAATTAGCGCTTAGTGTTTATTTTATCCAGATAAAAGATATAAAGGTTTTTATTGCTGATTAAAAAAATATAATACAGAGATTAAATAACCTATTGAGTGTGCAGTGAAAGATCTAACATTAAAAGTAGCCGAGGGAAAACTCAATATTCGTGTGGCAGCATGGATAGAACACAAAGATCAAATTTTAGTATCTGCATTCCCAGATGGAACAATTTCTTTGGTGGGTGGTCGATTAAAATTTTCTGAAACAACGCTTGAGGGAATTCAACGAGAAGTATTTGAGGAAACGGGAGAAGCTTTTAACTCACCTGTACTTTTTGCAATTGTTGAAAACTTCTTTTGTGATGTTGTATCCCAAGAGCAATTTCATGAATTTTTATACATTTATAAAGGTCAGATTCAGCCAAAACTATCCTATCTAGATGGAGGGGAATCTCAGATTATTTCATGGATGGAAAAAACAAAAATAGCAGATTTAAAACCTGATGTTTTGCAAAAAATTGCTTTGTTATCCCACCAAGAAAATATTATTCATCTTGTTAACTTGGAATCACGATAAATATAAGTTGATAGAAGAAGGGGCTTTATATTGCCCCTTACTACTCAATTCTTATTTAAAGAAATAACCCGTTTCAGGTGAGCTAGCATTCGCCATACGCTTACGTGGCATACGACCTGCTAAAAATGCCTCACGACCTGCTTCAACTGCTTTCTTCATCGCGGAAGCCATCAAAACCGGATTTTGAGCAGCCGCAATCGCCGTGTTCATCAATACACCATCGCAGCCCAGTTCCATCGCAATCGCAGCATCACTAGCCGTACCTACACCAGCATCAACTAACACAGGAACTTTGGCATTTTCTTTGATGATTGAAATAGTATGCGGATTGAGAATCCCTAAACCAGAACCAATCAAGCTACCCAAAGGCATAATCGCAACACAGCCCATGCTTTCAAGTTCTTGAGCGACAATTGGATCATCTGAGGTGTAGACCATAATTTCAAAACCATCATCAATCAATGTTTGAGCTGCTTTAAGCGTCGCTGTCACATTTGGATATAAGGTTTTTTCATCACCAAGCACTTCGAGCTTAACTAAGTTATGACCATCAAGTAATTCACGAGCCAACATACAAGTACGAATTGCGCTATCTGCATCGAAACAGCCTGCAGTATTTGGCAGAATCGTGTATTTCTCAGGTGGAATCACTGAAAGTAAATTGGGTTGATCTGGATGCTGTCCAATATTTACACGACGAATCGCAACTGTGACAATCTCAGCACCACTGGCTTGAATGGCTAAATCAGTTTCATTTAAATCTTTATATTTACCAGTTCCGACCAATAAACGTGATTGAAAAGTACGTGAACCAATAATTAAAGGGGAATCTTGCATGGGCTTATTACTCCATTTTTAGCCATTTAGCCGCCACCAACAGCTTGAATAATTTCAATACGATCTTCAGGAGCAATTGTTGTTTGCTCAAGTCTACTTTTCGGAATGATCTGTTGATTCTTTTCTACAGCGAAGCGTTTGCCTTCTAGGGCTAAGTCTTGAATCAGTTGCTGTAGGTTTTCGCAAGACGTGTCAATTAACTCGCCATTTAGATAGATTTGCATGATAAATCCTTATTTCGCATGCTTGATTGCTTGCCATGCGAGTAGCACCCAACCCACAATCATAAATGCACCACCAATCGGGGTGATTGCACCTAATATTCTAGGTAAGCCAAGCGCCATAATGTACAACGAACCGCAGAAAAAGAGGATACCAATTTGAATCAAAATAAAAGGAATTTTTATTGGAAAGGTTGGTGTGGTTTTATTTAATACAGCCAAGATAAGCAAACCAATAGCATGATAGAAGAAGTATTGTGTTGCGGTAGCCCACCAAGTAAGTTGTTCAGGCGTAGCAAAAGACTTTAAGCCATGTGCACCAAAGGCACCGAGCATCACCGCAAGCGCGAGATTCAGCGCAGAGATCGCTATCCACATAATTACAATGTAACTAGAAATTTGAGTGGTAAAGTTACCATATTCAGAAAGTTAAGCATAGCCAAATACAACAAAAGGGCTTATGGCCCTTTTGTTGTATTTTAACTCGCTGACATCGCGGTTTTGATTTTTTCCATTGCATTTTTTTCTAGCTGGCGAATACGTTCGGCAGAAACGTTATATTCAGCAGCAAGTTCATGCAAGGTAGACTTATCATCATCTAGCCAACGGCGTTGTAAAATATTTCGTGATCGGTCATCCAACTGATCCATTGCTTCATGTAAAGCAGCAGTACTTTGCTCTTCGTAGTCTTGTTCTTCGACAAGTCGAGCAGGGTCGTAACGGCTATCTTCTAAATAAAGCGCTGGTGCGGTATGAGGTGTGTCATCGTCGTCATCGCCTTGTGCTTCAAATGCAGCATCATAAGCGGTTAAACGACCTTCCATTTCAATCACTTGTTCTGCTGTGACATTTAAATCACGTGCTATGGCTTTTGCTTCTTCAAGCGTCAGCTTTTTGCTTGATTTTTTTAGACTACGTAAATTAAAAAATAATTTACGTTGAGCCTTGGTGGTCGCAATTTTGACGATACGCCAGTTACGAATCACATATTCATGAATTTCAGCTTTGATCCAATGTACAGCAAAAGAGACTAAACGAACGCCCATATTTGGATCGAAACGTTTTACTGCTTTCATTAATCCAAGATTACCTTCTTGGATTAAATCACCTTGTGGTAATCCGTAACCTGCGTAGCTACGCGCAATGTGTACCACAAAGCGTAAATGTGACATGACCAATAGTTTGGCAGCATCAAGGTCTTGGTCGTAATAATAACGATCAGCAAGTTCTTTTTCTTGCTCGGCCGTTAAGATCGGAATTTGATTGACAGTACTGATATATGCACCAAGGTTTACGCCAGGCGCAGACAATGACAGGGGCATCAATTGATTGCTGCTGTCAGTAGTCATGGAGTCTCCTTATAGGATGGTATTGAGTCAGCAATTTCATCTTAATGCGAATGTGCTTCATCATTAAGGAAATTTGAGTATATAAATGTAAATCTATCTTTACCAAGAGTTTAACAAAAAAAGTAAATTGGAAAAACCCTAAAGAGATTCAATTAAATAGTGGAATTCATTTTCTGAAACTTTTTGGACTTGGCATTGTAGTTGCTGAATTTGGCAATATCGTGTTACATCAATTTCACTATGTGGATCAGAAGACTTTAATAGGTATTGTATTTTACCGTTTGCTTTTTTTAGGGCGCGTTTGAGCAAAAGTAGTGGCATCGGACAGGGTTGTCCTAAAGCATCAATAACTTCAGTTGAGCTAGAAAGTGTAAAGGTCATAATCATTTAAATAACTTCATTCAAAATGATCTTAACAAATTTTGAAAGGCTTTTAGAGAAAAAGTTTTATTAAAAATGCAACCAAATAATCGTACGAAATCAATGGAAACAGGGGAAATAACTTAAAATAAATCTATTAATTGTTAGAAACCCATGTTAAGCTCGGTGCGTTTTAGGGAGTGTTTAATACAATTAGATTGTACTAAAACCTATAACAAATGGATGTAACCGGAAATTGTTGTTAGTTTTACAGAATGATTACAAGCTTTAAAATTATAAAAAATTTTAAAACCTTGTTGGCTCTGCTGTTTGCAACACCGGAAGGTCCTTATCTTTCAATATCTGAGGATTGACTTATGACAGCTCGTGAACAAGGCGTAGTAAAGTGGTTTAACGACACTAAAGGCTTTGGTTTTATTCAGCGTAATGGTGGTGATGACGTATTTGTTCATTTCCGCGCAATTATGGGCGACGGTCACCGTTCTTTACGTGACGGCCAACGCGTTGAATTCAGCGTAGTTCAAGGACAAAAAGGTTTCCAAGCTGAAAACGTTCAGCCTTTAGACTAATTTGTTTTATTGCTTTAATGCAATATGAAACGCTCCAATGTTATATTGGGGCGTTTTTGTTTATAATAACGACTTTGTTTTGGTCATTGATGGTTCGAGAGCATATATGACACCAGGTTTTGAAACCTTAAATTTACATCCGCAGTTGAAAAAAGCGATTGATGCTTTGGGTTTTACTCAGATGACCCCAATTCAACAAAAGGTTTTGAAATATACGCTAGCAGGGCATGATGCCATTGGTCGAGCACAAACAGGTACAGGTAAAACAGCTGCCTTTTTGGTGAGTGTGATCAATGATCTATTAAATAATCCGATTCAAGATCAGCGCTTTCGTGGTGAGCCGCGTGCATTAATTTTGGCACCTACTCGTGAGTTGGCTTTGCAAATCGAAAGTGATGCACAGGCACTTACAAAATTTTCAGATTTGCATGTTGTTACCTTGTTGGGTGGTGTGGATTTCGATAAGCAAAAGAAAATGTTGGATCGCAACTTTGTTGATATTATTGTCGCAACACCGGGGCGTTTAATTGATTTTGTTGAACAAAAAGAAGTTTGGTTGGATCGCATCGAATTTTTAGTGATTGATGAGGCTGACCGTTTACTTGATATGGGTTTTATTCCTTCTGTAAAAAGAATTGTTCGTTTTTCCTCGCCTAAAGAGCAACGTCAAACATTATTATTTTCTGCAACATTTAGTTATGACGTCTTAAATCTTGCTCGCCAATGGTTGTTTGAGCCAGTAACGGTTGAAATCGAACCAGAGCAAAAGACCAATAGTGATGTAGAGCAACGGGTTTATATGGTTGCGAAGCAAGATAAGTATAAGCTTTTACAAGAAATACTTCGTGATGAGCCGATTGATAAGGTCATGATCTTTGCAAACCGTCGTGATCAAGTGCGTCGTTTGTATGATCATTTAAAACGCGATGGTTATCGAGTTGGGATGTTATCAGGTGAAATTGCGCAAGATAAGCGCGTGAAAATGCTAGATCAATTTAAGAATGGCAAGAATAATATTATGATTGCAACGGATGTTGCGGGTCGTGGTATCCATGTGGATGGTGTTTCACATGTCATTAATTTTACTCTGCCTGAACAATCTGACGATTATGTGCATCGTATTGGTCGTACTGGGCGTGCAGGTGCACAGGGTGTGAGTATTAGTTTCTTGTCAGAAGATGATGCGTTTTATTTACCAGAGATTGAAAAAGCGATTGGTAAAAAATTACCGCTGACTCGAATGGAAGGCTATTGCTAGATTTAAGTAAATAGAGTGACTTGGTGGTTTTAAAACCAAACATTTGATTCATAGAAGACTAAATCATTTTTTGATTTGGTCTTTTTTATTTGTAAGTGTGTCTTGATACGCAAATTACACAAAAGATTCAGTTTTTTTTTGAAATCCTGCGATTAGTTGCTGAATTGAAATAGATCAACATGTAGAATATGGCGCATTACCTGGGAGGATATTATGGCTCTAATCTCGATGCGCCAGCTCTTGGACCACGCTGCAGAACATAACTACGGCGTACCAGCGTTTAACGTAAACAACTTAGAACAAATGCGCGCAATTATGCTTGCTGCAGATGCGACAAATTCACCTGTAATCGTGCAAGCTTCGGCTGGTGCACGCAAATACGCAGGTGCACCTTTCTTGCGTCATCTTATTTTGGCGGCGATTGAAGAGTGGCCACATATTCCTGTGGTAATGCACCAAGATCATGGTACAAGTCCTGATATTTGCCAACGTTCGATTCAGTTGGGCTTTAGCTCGGTGATGATGGATGGTTCATTGGGTGTAGATGGTAAAACGCCAACTTCGTATGAGTATAATGTTGATGTAACACGTCGCGTGGTTGCATTGGCACATGCATGTGGTGTTTCAGTTGAAGGTGAGATCGGTTGCTTGGGTAGCCTTGAAACTGGTATGGCTGGTGAAGAAGATGGTGTAGGTGCAGAAGGTGTACTGGATCATTCTCAGCTTTTAACCTCTGTTGAAGAAGCAACTCAATTCGTTACAGATACGAATGTAGATGCTTTGGCGATTGCTGTAGGCACTTCACATGGTGCGTACAAGTTTACTCGTCCACCTACAGGCGATATCTTGGCAATTGATCGCATTAAAGAAATCCATACTGCGTTACCAAACACGCATCTTGTGATGCATGGTTCAAGCTCTGTACCACAAGAGTGGTTGGCGGTAATCAATCAATATGGTGGCGATATTAAAGAAACTTATGGTGTGCCAGTAGATCAGCTTGTAGAAGCGATCAAGCATGGTGTGCGTAAGATTAATATTGATACTGATTTGCGTTTGGCGTCTACAGGCGCAATGCGTCGTATGATGGCTGAGAAACCAAGTGAGTTTGATCCGCGTAAATTCTTTGGCGAAACTGTTGAAGCAATGAAAGATATTTGTGTCGCTCGTTACGAAGCATTTGGTACAGCGGGTAATGCAGACAAGATTCGCCCAATTTCTTTAGAGAAAATGGTCGATCGTTACAAATAAAACCGATTTGTGATGAATTAAAAACAGCGGCAATTGTCGCTGTTTTTTTTGTGTGATTTAAGTGAAAAAATGCCAGCGATAAGCTGGCATTTCCTTGAAGGTGGTTACTTACTGATGCTTATTGTGCTTTTGCATCTAAGCTAACATCTTTGATTTCAACGTAGGCATTGGCACGAAGTTCACGTGACCAACTATCTACTTCCATTTCAAACTGGCGCTCACCTAAGATCTGACGAGCCATACGTTCTTGGGCTTCTTTGGTCATATCTTGTTGGCGAGTGTCCATAACTTCTAAAATATGCCAACCAAATTGGCTTTGGAATGGTTCACTTACTTGTCCAACAGGTATGTCTTTCATGACCTTGTCAAACTCTGGCACCATCACACCTGGACTCACCCAGCCAAGACTTCCGCCATCACGAGCTGAACCAGGATCATTTGAATAGGTTGCAGCGAGGGTCGCAAAATCATCACCAGCCTTGACTCTATTATAGAGGCTATCAATCATTTGTTTGGCACGATCGAGGCTAACAACCTCTGATGATTGAATGAGGATGTGGCGTGTTTGATATTGGGGTACTAGGGCTTTTTGATCATTTTGTTTGCGATCAAGCAATTTTAAGACATGTGTGCCATCACGAACGTTAACGAGTTCAGTCGTTTGTCCGACTTTTAATGGGGTAATGCGTGCAGATAGCTCTGTTGGAATGTCTGATAAAGAGCGGAAGCCCATATCTGCACCATCAACGGTAACTGCTGAAGTCGAAAACTTGGTGCTGATGGCTTTGGGATCATCACTCGTAGTTAGAGATTTTCTTACTTCTTGAGCAACTTTTTGTACTTCAGCGGTATTTTCAC
Source organism: Acinetobacter sp. NIPH 1852 (assembly GCF_022549455.1). Taxonomy (NCBI): domain Bacteria; kingdom Pseudomonadati; phylum Pseudomonadota; class Gammaproteobacteria; order Moraxellales; family Moraxellaceae; genus Acinetobacter; species Acinetobacter sp. NIPH 1852. Next base: position 17,437 of record NZ_JAKZGG010000022.1, read on the forward strand.
CAGCAATACGCATATGGATGACATGAACTTGCGTACCAAGTGCGGCTTGACCTTCTGGTGAGTTTAAAAAGTTTTCAACATCATGATCGCTGATTTTGATGCGAGACATGACTTGTTGTTGGCGCAGACGACCAATTGCAAGATCTTCAGCAATACGATTACGTAAGTTTTCATAAGTACCCGGTGCAATCGCATCTAGCTTTTGCTGGAAAGCGGAGAGTGTGCTTGAACCAGACTGGTTTGCAACTCTCAATACTGCAGCATTTAAGCTATTTTCATCGGCTTTAATACCATAGCGCTTTACTTGTTCCAGTTGGGCTTGGCGAACAATAAGTTGATCCAAAACCTGCATTTGTAAGTATTGTTGTGGAGGGACTGGCTTATTTTGCGCTTTTAACTGGTGTTCGGTTTCAGCAATTCCTTGCACTAAATCACTTCTGAGAATGACACTACTATCCACAATTGCAACAACCTCATCCGTAGGTTGAGCAAAGCTTTGCATTGATGAAGAAATTAGGGCAGCGAGAACAGTGGCTCTAAAGATATGTTGAAAATGTTTTATCTTCATTAACGTTGTGTCCAAGATTGATTGATTTTGTTAAAGCCTAAAACTCTATTCTCAAGAAGAGAAGCAAGTTTATTGTTTAAAGCACCTAGACCTTTAAGTGTGAACTCCGCCATTACAGCGCGCTTTCTATGTACGTCTGGAAGGTTTGGATCATCCAAATCATTATAGTAAGAGCGACCATAAACTGAGACAGCCCAACAACATGATTCGTAATTTACGCCAAGTAAATATTCTCGTATCAGATTATTGTCTAGGTCATATTGAGCATGACCCATAATACGCCAATTATCTTTTACAGGTTGTATAAAGGATGCAACAACTTGGTCATATGCATCTTGGCGATCTTTAATGTCTTTTCGGTAGAAATAACCGACATTGTAGAGATTGCCTTTATCACCCGTGTAGTAGGCTTGGAAATCGCGTTGTGCGTTATCTCCATTTGACATCCAAGCTGAGTTTGCACTAATAGTGACATTCTGATTCAGTTGGCTAGATAAGCTCACGATTGGTCCTGTGCGACTTTGTGTATCAAAGCGATCAAGTTCCTCATTTAAACTGACACGACGATCGTTGAAGTAGTAACTTTGACCGACACTAGCACGAATACGCTCCAAACCTTCCATATCCAATAGACTGTAAGTTAGACCTAAAGATAAAAAGTTATTATCTTCTAGGCGGTCATGTCCATAAAAGCGATAAGGATTGAAAAGTTGGTCATAGCTGATCGAGGCTGTAGTCGAGTCGAAGTTCGGATAGTCGTCTTGCTTTTTATATGGTGAATAGGCATAGAAAGCACGAGGGGAAATACTTTGTAGGTATTTACCATCTTTTTCAAAGGTCAAACCTGTCGCAAGCGTAAATTGAGGGACGACAACGGATTTCTCTAAGTCATCTGAGGTAGAAAGTCCGCGACCTTCTTTTGAGTCTCGATCATAAAAAGTATTGATGCTGCGTATAGAGGCTTCTGGGATGACATAAAACCATGAAGGTGTAATATAGTTGTAACGTACTGCGAATTGATTGTAGATACGTGTACCGCTAGACTCTAAGGCAGAGCCATCACTAATAGATTTTTTAAAATAAGCGGTATCATTATTGAATTCGTACTGTAGTCCTTGTGGGTTACCAGTGACGTAATTCAATAAGAACTGAGGTAGACGTGCATAAGGCTTATCTTTATCTTCGATTTCTTTATCAAGGGTTTGGAAGTCTTCAACTTTTAACTGTGCTTTGAGTCCAGGAATACCATTTCGATAATTAAGTTCCCACGCACGACGTAAGTTTAAATCGGTTCTCGTGTTTGGGTTGTTATTGAAATCAGAAAAATAATCTTTATCCGATGCGTAATTGTATTCTAAGTGAGTTGACCATTGATTATTGATGAACCAATTATGAATAAGGTGTAGATCTGAGCGATTTTCTTTGTCGTACTCTTTATCATTTGGTATATAACCACCCCAAATTTGACCTGAACCGAAGTTTTCGGTCATGTAGCGGTATTCGGCATCTAACTTAACACCACGTTTACTCATAAAACTTGGTGTAAGTGTTAGATCGTAGTTCGGCGCGAGATTGAGGTAGACAGGTACGGCGAGTTGTGCGCCACCATCGTTACTATAGCCAAAGTTAGGGCTTAGCATACCAGTAGTGCGTCGGTCATCTATAGGGAAGTTAAAATAGGGTACAGCAAGTACAGGTACATCTTTTACATAGAGTTTTGTGCCACGTGTGACACCACGTCCACTCTCTTGATTAAGTTCAATTTGCTTGGCTTGGATTTTCCATGCTGGTTTTTGGCCGGGTGGACATGCGGTATAGCTTGCATCTGTAAAAACAACTAGATTTTCATTTTGACGTCGAATTTGGTTGGCATGACCATGCGCATGCTGTTGTTCAGCGATATAGAAACTATTGTTTAAATCGCCTGTTTGAGTCTTTAAGTTATAGTTGATCTGATCACTTTGGGTGAGTAAGCCAGCTTGTGCAAGTTGAACACGACCTTGTGCATTTGCATGAGTTTGCGTGGAATCAAGAATGACGTGATCTGCACGAATCATACGACCTTCTTGATCAATCACAACATTACCTTGCAAAACAGACTCGCCATTTGGATCGTAGTGTCCATAATCTGCTGTAATGACGGATGTTGTTGCATTCTGATCAGCAGTTTTGGTGACTGGGTTGATCGGTGTGACCCATGTGCCTTGACAGAAAGCTGAACTTAAATATTGGTTGTTGCGTAATTGTGCTTCTGGCGCAGACTTGTCAACATAATATTGCTGGAAAAATTTTTCTCCTGCATAAGTCTCTTGCTCCTGTTGAGCAAGGGCTTTGAGCTGTGTATTGTCAAGCGTAGAGGCATGAGACGTAAACGGCACAGATTGATCCGCTGCGAGACTTGATTGAATCGAGCCGCCACACAAGAGTGTCAAAATAGCAGTTGCTAAAGGATTATATTTAAACTGATGTTTCATTGTCTCATTAACCAATATGCTAATTCACAATTAATTATTGTCGCATCATAGAGAAAAAGTTGATAAGTGGCTACACTTAAGCTTTCAAAATCTCAGCTAGTTTTAGATTTTATTGCAAATGAATACACAACGTGAACAATTGATACAAACTTGGCTGCATACCACGCTGCAATCTGATCAGTTCGAGATCAGCTTTTTAGCGGGTGATGCTAGCTTCCGCCGCTATGCGCGAATCAAGTTACAAAACAAAACATATATGCTGATGGATGCTCCTCCTGAAAAAGAAGATTGTATTCCATTTGTGAGTATTGATGAGTTCTTTGATCAGCATGGTGTTCGTGTGCCCCATATCGTTGCGAAAGACTTAGCGCAAGGTTTGCTGCTGTTAGAAGATTTTGGTGATGTAGTGCTATCTACATTGTTGAATGATGAAACAGTCGATCAATACTATGCGCAGAGTTTTAAGCAGTTGATCGAATTGCAGCAAATTGATGGCCGAGACCATTTGCCAGCATATTCGTATGAAAAGTTAATGACTGAAATGCGATTATTGACGGAGTGGTTGTTGCCTTCGTTGAATATTCAGCCTACAGAACAGCAGCTTGAAACGATTGAGCAAGCATTTGACTTTCTGGCTGTCGAGGCGATCAATCAACCACAAGTGATTGTGCACCGTGACTTTCATAGTCGAAACCTCATGAAAATTGGGAATGAACAAGATTTGGGTGTGATTGATTTTCAGGATGCTGTGATTGGTGCTGACACTTATGATCTCATTTCGATTACACGTGATGCTTATGTGCAATGGAATGCTGAACGTGTGTATCACTGGTTTGAGCTGTTTTATAATTTGTTGCCTAGTTCTGCCAGAGAAAGCCGCAGTTTTGAACAGTTCAAACGCGATGCAGATCTTATGGCGATTCAGCGTCATCTCAAAATTCTAGGTATTTTTGTGCGTTTGTTTGAGCGCGACGGAAAATCTGGTTATTTAAGTGATTTGCCACGAGTGATGTGGTATTTGCTTGAAGAAAGCCAAGGCTATGATGAATTAAATGACTTTATGCAGTTCATTCGTGATGTGGTGATGCCGAAGTTTGTTGTGAAATATGGTAATTACGAGGTTGCGGCATAATGAAAGCGATGATTCTTGCTGCGGGTCTGGGCAATCGCATGCGACCTCTAACCCTACATACGCCAAAACCTCTGTTAGAAGTCGGTGGGAAACCATTGATTGTTTGGCATATTGAAAAGCTACAACAAATCGGTATAACTGAAATCGTCATTAATACGGCTTGGTTAGCTGAAAAACTTGTTGCTGATTTAGGTGATGGCAGCCAATTTGGTGTAAATATACTGTGGTCGCATGAAGGTGAAGGGCTTGAAACTGCGGGTGGAATCATCAATGCATTGCCGTTGTTGGGTGATCAGCCATTTATCTTGGTCAATGGTGATGTATGGACGACGATGGATTTTTCCTCGTTGTTGAATGTTGAGCTGGGTGATAAAAAAGCACATTTGGTGTTGGTTGAAAACCCACCACAACATCTAAAAGGTGACTTTGTTCTAGCAAATGAGCATGCTTATACTTTTGAGCAGGCACAATTGGGTGAGGCGCTGACTTATAGTGGTGTGGCGGTATTATCTCCACAAATGTTTGCTGGTTTAGAGGGTGGAAAGCGACCGTTAGCACCATTGTTAAAGCAAGCGATGCAACAACAGCAGGTTTCGGCTGAGAAAATGCAAGCCGTTTGGGTGGATGTTGGAACGCCTGAGCGTTTAGAACAACTTGATCAACAAATTCAGCAAGGCGAGCTTTTATAAAATACCTTGTCTATCTTTGATTTGTATGAAGAATGGCAAAATACAGAGGATTATGCAGTTTATCATGCTGTAAGATGTTTAACTGCATAATCGTTCAACAAGTCCTACTGTGTCTTGTATCAGAAATCGGTATACTGCACAGCAAATTTATCGAGATGTTGCACCGTTATGCATCCTTTTTTTCAAGAATTAAAGCAAGGAAGTCAAGCCTTAGGATTAAGCCTAAGCGAAGAAACCCTAACACTCTTACTGAAATATCAAGATGCTTTAGTGCTATGGAATAAGGCATATAACCTGACGGCTATTCGTGACCCTAAAGAAATGTTGGTTAAACATTTATTGGATAGTTTAAGTATCTTAAAAGATTTACCACAGGGGCGTTTGTTGGATGTGGGTACTGGTGGTGGTATGCCGGGCATGATCATTGCATTGTGTCAACCAGAACGTCATTGTGTGTTGTTGGATTCAAATGGTAAAAAGATTCGTTTCTTGAAACAATTTATCGCAGATTTGAAGCTAAAAAATGTAATTGCAGTGCAAACACGTGTTGAAAATGAAGAAAGCATCAATGAGCTTGGTCATTTCGATGTCATTACAAGTCGAGCTTTTGCATCATTGTCTGACTTTGTGGATGCGGCACAACCTTATATGCATGAGCAGAGCATCATTGCTGCGATGAAAGGCTTAATTCCAACGGATGAGGTTGAGCAGTTGAAAGATAAATATTCGTGTAAAGTGATTGAGCTTCGGGTACCAAGATTGGATGAACAGCGTCATTTACTTTTACTTCAACGTATTCAATAAAAAATATTAAGGGTAATCATGGCTCAAATTATTGCGATTGCAAACCAAAAAGGTGGTGTCGGGAAAACCACGACAGCCGTAAATCTTGCTGCGTCCTTGGCGATCTTAAAGAAACGTGTCTTGTTGATTGATATGGACTCACAAGGCAATGCCACGATGGGGTCTGGCGTTCAAAAAAATGATCTACTTTATTCAATAACCGACGTCCTTCTGGGTGAAGTTCCGATCGAGACCGCAATTCAAAAAGCCGAGGTGGGTTATAAGGTTTTAGGCGCAAATCGTGAGCTTGCAGGTGTCGAGCTTGCAATTGCAGAGCAAGATGGACGCGAGTTTATTCTTAAAAATGCATTGCAAGAAATTTCCGCATCTTATGATTATATTATTGTCGACTGTGCGCCAAGTTTAAGCCTTATTACGGTCAATGCCTTGGCTGCAGTCACTGGTGTGATTATACCAATGCAATGTGAGTATTATGCTTTGGAAGGGTTGGCTGATTTAACCCAAACAATTGATCGTATACAAAAAGCCCTTAATCCAAACTTGGAAATTGTTGGGGTATTACGTACCATGTACGATGCTCGTAATGCATTGACACGTGATGTCTCGGCTGAGTTGGAGCAATATTTTGGTAAGAAACTGTATGATACGGTTGTACCAAGAAATATCCGTTTGGCTGAAGCACCCGCACACGGTTTACCTGTGATCTATTTTGAAAAAAGCTCGAAAGGTGCGGTCGCATATTTGAATTTGGCCGCAGAAATATTGAAGAAAAGTAAAGTGAAAAAAGGAAGTGCTGTATGAGCATCAAAAAACGCGGGTTGGCTAAAGGTCGTGGTTTAGATGCGCTACTGGGTTCAATTCAGAAAGAGAAATTGCAACTTGAAGCACAAGCTTTAGATCATGGTCAACTCAAGCAGATTGATGTCAATTTATTGAAACGTGGGGAGTATCAGCCGCGTCGTTTTATTCAGGAGCAAGAGTTAAAAGAGCTTGCTTCTTCGATTGAAAAACATGGTGTGATGCAACCAATTGTGATTCGTCCTGTCGACGATGAACAGTATCCATACGAAATTATTGCGGGTGAGCGTCGTTGGCGCGCAGCGCAGATGGCGGGATTGACAGAAATCCCTGCAATTGTGCGTGAACTCAATGATCAAGTGGCGATTGCTTTGGCGTTAATCGAGAATATTCAACGTCAAGATTTAAATCCGATCGATCAGGCTTTAGCTTTACAGCGTTTCCATGAAGAATTTGGTTTAAGTCATCAGGAGATTGCTGAAACTGTTGGTAAAGCACGGACGACAGTTAGTAATTTATTGCGGTTACTCAGTTTGGCTGACCCAATTAAAGACTTTATGCAGCAAGGTCAAATCGATATGGGGCACGCACGTGCCATTTTGACCCTAAAGGCCAAAGATCAAATTGCAGTTGTAGATATCGTTATTGAAAAAGGCTTATCGGTACGTCAAACTGAACAATTGGTTCGTGAGTGGAATGAGCCAAAACCTGAAAAGGAAAAGGCGCTAATTTCTCCAGATATTGAACAACTGACTCAAAAGTTATCTGAACGTTTTGGGGCAAATGTGAAAATAGACCATAATCAAAAAGGCAAAGGGAAATTAGTGATTCAATATCATTCATTGGATGAGTTGGATGGAATCCTAAATATTTGTTTACCGAATTAAACTGATAATATTGAGAAACCATCCTTTTATATTTTAAATATTATTGGGGAATAATATGTGGGAACTTGTGAAAGCGGGTGGCTGGTTGATGCTGCCCCTTATTTTCTCATCAATTTTTACGGTTGCGATTATCATTGAGCGTTTCATCCGCTTGAAGCGTTCGCAGGTTTTACCTCAAGCACTCCTTGTTCAGGGGGCTGATGTAGAATCAGTTATTTCACATTTAGAACATGATGACGCTCAAAATAGCCCTTTAGGTCGTATCCTAAAAGCGGGCTATAAACATCAAAACCAAGGTGAGCAATTTGCTCGTGCGCAAATGGAAGCCACGGCTTCACAAGAAATCAGTTATCTAGAAAAGAATATCAATTTTTTAGGTACATTAGGTGCAATCGCACCATTACTTGGCTTGTTGGGTACGGTTATTGGCATCATCGAGGCTTTTTTGGTGGTTGATATTGGTTCTTCTGGTAATGCAAGCATGATGATGCCAGGGATTTCGACTGCGTTAATTACCACTGCTGTCGGGATGTTAATTGCTATTCCTGCCATGATTGCGTACCGCTATTTTCAACGAGTAGTACATGAATATGTTGCTGAGCTAGAGCAACAATCAACATTGTTTCATGCCGCGCTTTTTTATAAAAAAGCAGCGCATGTACAAGAACACCGTCGTGCAAGCTAAGCATAGGTGTCATGATGAAATTTAAACGTTCTCAGGTTGAAGATATTCATATCAATTTGACACCAATGATTGATTGCATGTTATTTATTTTGGTGTTTTTATTGCTTTCAACCACTTTTAGTCAGCAAAGTCGTATAAATCTTACGCTGCCTGATGCGCAAGGCGTTCCGCCGAAACAATTCGATCACAAAATTGAAATCATGGTAGACTCAAAAGGGTATTATTCTGTGAATGGTCAAGCATTATCAAGCAAAGAAATTGCTGACCTAAGCACTGCAATTAAACAAGTTGCCCAAGATCGCCGAGATTTTATGTTCATTATTGCCGCTGATTCAAATGCAGCACATCAAGATGTGATTCGTGTGATGGATGTGGCGGGACAGCTTGGCTTTGTCAATGTCAACATTAGCACTAAAGTTCCAACTAGAGGTTTTACTGAGTGAGTCAAGATTTTAAAGTCTATTTGCGTCTTTTAACTTATTTAAAATCTTATTGGGGCGTTGCCTTATTAGTATTGCTTGGTTTTAGTATCAATGCCGCCACCGAGGTGTCGGTCGCTAAACTACTTAAATATATTATTGATGCGATTCAGGAAGGTAGTCGAGAAAATTTAAACTGGTTTCCAGTTTTAATTATTTTGCTTATGTTTTTCCGCGGCATAGGCTTGTTTCTAGGTGGCTACTTTACAGCAGTAATTTCAAGAAGATTGGTGTTTAGTATTCGCCAAGAGGTTTATGCGAAACTCCTAAGGCTACCTGCACAATATTATCTTGATAATACTTCAGGACATATCAGTTCTAAGTTGATGTACAACGTACAACAGTTAACAGCAGCCTCGTCGGACTCACTGCAAACCGTCGTAAAAGATGGTTTAATTGTGATCGCGCTGCTCAGTTATTTATTTTATACCAACTGGCGCTTAACGCTTTGTATTATTGTATTTATGCCTGTGATTGGCTTGTTAGTTCGTGTTGCTGCGAAACGAATGCGTAAGCTTTCACTGCAAGTACAAAATACCATGGGTGATGTCAATCACGTGGTTCAAGAAACCATTAATGGTAATTCAGTAGTCAAAAGTTTTACAGGTGAAGCTTTCGAACAACAACGTTTTTATACATCATCGGTAGAAAACCTTCGCCGTGGTTTAAAAATGGTCGTGGTTCAAAATATTAACAGTCCTGTTGTTCAGCTTGTTTTGTCTTGTGCAATGGCACTTATTCTTTGGTTAGCGTTAAGACCACAAGTATTTGGTGATACTTCAGCTGGTGAATTTGTAGCTTATATTACTGCTGCAGGTTTGATTTCTAAGCCAGTGAAAAACTTAACGGATATCAATGAAAAACTACAACGTGGTTTAGCTGCTGCGCATTCAGTTTTTGAGTTATTGGATCTACCAGAAGAAGAAAATAAAGGCCAATTAAAACCTGCATTGAAAGGCAATATTCGATTTGATCATGCAAATTTGCAATATAGCGATGGCACCCATGCGATTAAAGATTTCACTTTAGATATAAAAGCTGGGCAAACGATTGCATTGGTTGGGCGCTCTGGTGCGGGTAAAACCTCGTTAGTGAATATGTTGCCGCGCTTCCAAGAACTGAGTCGCGGTCAGATTTATTTTGATGATATTCCTGTTCAAGAGATTGAGTTGCTTAGTTTGCGTTCGCAAATTGCGATGGTGAACCAACAAGTGGTGCTATTCAACCGTAGCGTGCGTGACAATATCGCCTATGGACAACTGCAAGATTCAAGTGATGAGCAAATCATTGCAGCGGCTAAAGCAGCCTATGCGCATGACTTTATTATGGAGTTGCCGCATGGGTATGACACCGTTCTAGGTGCACAAGGTTTAAATCTATCTGGTGGTCAACGTCAGCGTATTGCGATTGCCAGAGCAATTTTGAAAAATTCACCGATCTTGATTTTAGATGAAGCAACCAGTGCGCTTGATAATGAGTCCGAATACTTTATTCAACAAGCATTTGATGAGGCGATGCAAGGTCGTACCACGATCGTGATTGCACACCGTCTATCAACGGTTGAAAATGCGGATATTATTGTCGTGATGGACAAAGGTACGATTATAGAGCAGGGTACGCATACAGAGTTACTTGCTAAACATGGTATGTACTACCAGTTACATCAGCGTAATTTTGAGGAAGATTAAGCATGTCGATGGCGCAACGTATACAAGATGCTTGGAATGAACAAGCTTCATGGTTAATTGTTTTGCGCCCATTGTCATGGTTATATCGGTTTGGTTTTTGTCTAAATCAAAGCTTGTATAAAGTAGGCATCAAAAGTGTTTATCACGCGCCTGTGCCCATCATGGTGATTGGTAATATTACGGTTGGTGGAAGTGGTAAAACCCCATTGCTGATTGAGTTGGTGAAATATTTACAACAGCAAGGTGTACGTGTTGGGGTGATCAGTCGTGGTTATGGCGGACAAGGTCCTTTTCCTGCAAGCGTGGAACAGTCATCTGAGCCCTCCGTTGTTGGTGATGAGCCTTGTTTGATTGTTCAATCGACTGATGTGCCGATGGCGGTTGGGCCAAATCGTCAAGCATCTATAGAGTTGCTGTTGCGAACCGCGGGTGATCTTGATTTGATTATTAGTGATGATGGTCTTCAGCATTGGGCTTTGGGTCGTCAGATTGAATGGATTGTTTTAGATCAAAACCGTGGTTTAGGTAATGAAAAGCTATTACCTGAAGGGTATTTGCGAGAACCAAAATCAAGATTAAAAAGCAGCACGGTCATCGAGCATACTAAAGTTGCTCAGCCACATAACAATATGCATTTAGATGTGGGACAGCCTTATTTACTCAATACTCACTTGGCGTTAAGTTGGTTTGATGCAAATCAATATTTTAATGCGGTCGTCGGTATTGGCTTTCCACAGCGCTTTTATCAAACATTGAGTAAGCTTGGTGTGAGTCAATATCAAGCGCATGAGTTTCCAGATCATTATGATTATGAAGTCGAAGATTTAATCTTTGATTCGCAAGATGCAATTATTACGACTGAAAAAGATGCTGTAAAATTTAAAAGTTTATTGCAACAGCATCCTGATTTTAATATCCCAATTTGGGTTGTGCCAGTTGAAGCTGTTTTATCATCTGATTGTTATGATTTGTTGAAACAGCAGTTGCAACAAGTCGGTATTCAATTTTCTTAGAGAAACACCATGAAACATATCGTTATACCTGCTCGTTTTGCGAGTTCTCGTTTGCCAGCAAAACCACTTTTATTGATTCATGGTCGTCCGATGATTTTACGTGTGGTCGATCAGGCGAGTAAGGTTGATGGCTTTGACGATTTATGTGTAGCCACTGATGATCCTCGAATTGCTGATGTTTGTCGTGCCGAAGGTGTGGATGTGGTTTTAACCAGTGCCGACCATCCATCTGGGACAGATCGTTTGAGTGAGGTTGCACGCATTAAAGGTTGGGCAGCAGACGATATTATTGTCAATGTTCAAGGTGATGAACCATTGCTTCCTGCACAGCTCGTTAAACAAGTAACACAGCTTCTTGTTGATAATCCTCAATGTTCAATGTCAACATTGTGCGAGCGAATTTATCATTTAGATGAGTTTCACCGCGATAGTATCGTTAAAGTCGTGATGTCTAATCGCAATGAAGCACTCTATTTTAGTCGTGCCACAATTCCATATGATCGTGATGGCGCGAAACAAGCTGAAGCCAAGGTACATGATCAGGCATTTCGTCATTTAGGTTTATATGCCTATCGAGTGAAATTACTGCAAGAATATGTCACATGGGATCAAGGTCAATTAGAGCAATTAGAAAGTTTGGAGCAACTTCGAGTGCTAGAAAATGGCCATCGTATTGCGATTGCAGTTGCCGAAGCCAACTTACCACCAGGTGTCGATACTCAAGCTGATTTAGATCGACTGAATGCAATGCCAGTGAGTGCATTTGAATAATATGATCGTCGATATCCAGTCTACAAAAACTTACGCTTGGCATGAACAAACTTGGGAATTGCTTACAACCCGATTTCCAGAAATAGGGCATGGCCTATTATTCTATGGCAAGCAAGGCTGTGCTAAAAAAGAGTTTGCTGAGCGCTTTGTTGCTTGGATATTATGTGCGAATAAACAGCCTCAAGCAGCCTGTGGCGAATGTGCAAGCTGCCAATGGTTGAAATCAGATACACATCCGAATTATGTGCACATCACCACAGATGAAGATAATAAAAAACAAAATGCGAAAATTAAAATAGAAAAAATACGAGATTTACTTCCTTTTGTTCAGCAAACTGGTGAGGGGTGGCGAGTTATCGTGATTGAACCTGCGGAAGCGTTAAATATGGCTTCTGCAAATGCTTTACTGAAAACACTTGAAGAACCGGGTGAGAAAGTCATTTTGATTTTACTTGCCGATCATTATTTAAAATTACCTGCAACGATTCGCAGTCGTTTGCAACGTTTCGCTTTAGATCGCTTAAGTTTGGAAGATGCACAGTCATTTGTGCAACAACAAGTTCCAAACATTGGCACTCAACATATTTCATTATTGTTAAATCTAGCCAACGGAATGCCATTGACAGCGATTGAAATAGAGCAAAGTGGTTGGTTGCAAAAACGCACTTCGTTTTTAAGTGATTGGCTAAAATTAGTTGCTGAAAAAAGTATGCCGTTGCACTATGCCAACAAATGGTCTAAAGAGTTAAGTTTTACAGAATTTATGACCATGTTCGAATATTTATTAGCTGATTTAATTAGTTTTAAGTTGAATCAATCATTGAGAAATGATGATTTAGATTTTCGAGATTTAGCTGAACAATATCATTTAGAACACTTATTTGCGATTTATGCTGACGTACAACAAAAGAAGCTGATGGTGGCGCAGAATGTACAGTCGCAATTGGTCGTAGATGAGTTATTTATTCAGTTGATGGATGTTGAGCTTGGGTTTTCGCAATAACAAAGTGATGGACTATCATGCTTTTGATTCGCAAGAATCCCTATTTTTGTGGCTAATTGGATAGTCACTTTTAAGGTGGGACTGCATTTTAAGATGTTTTGTAAAGATTGTATTTAAATTGTTTTTTATTATAACTTCCGAACTAAAAATATATAAAATGTGAGGTACTTCACAATAATATCAAAAAATAAGGAATATGATGATGAAAATAAGATCTATAGCTGTTGCATTATCACTTGTAATTTTACCAGCCATTGCAATGGCTGAGCCCAAGTTTGAGTCAAATATCAATGGCTCATCTATTCTGATCAACGCATCTAATCATGGTTCACAAGCCTATGAGTGCGTGTATAGCTACTCATTTAATCATAACGAACAAAATGCAAAATCGAATCAGTTCAGCGGTAAACTGTATATTGAAGCAGGGGCGCGGCAGATCGCTGTTGTGACACGACATACCGATCAAGCGATTAGTAAACTAAATTTTGATTATAAGTGCACTGAAAAATAAGCCCTTTTAAAATAAAGTAAACCGCTCATGATGTATTCTGATGATGAGCGGTTTTTTAGTTTTTGTCGTAAGCATGATTTGAAAGTTTGGTCTGATGTCGTGTGGCGCAAGGTCTATGTAAAACCCCTAATCTAGCTAAATACAAGCCGTTTTGAGTGTTTTCGCAACATTTTGCTGAAACAGCATTTGTTGTTTCTAGGATTGTTTTCTATAATCAAATGATAAATCATGTATAGATACTAAGTAAGCGGTAATTCAAAGGACGTTTATAAAACAGATCAAAGCGAATTGATAGTTTTTATAAGTTTATCAATGTTGAATGATATTGATAATTTTATGTATTTAACAGGGGAAGGTTATGCAACATCAAATGATGGGTGGGATTATACAGGTCAATATTCCTGATAAGGCTACTCTACAATCAAGCTATATGCCTTTTGTACAAGGAGGCGGATTATTTGTCCCAACTAAACAAGCAGTAAAAATGGGACAGGAAGTTTTTATTTTGGCGACACTACCAGAGCAATCACAAAAAATCCCGCTCACAGGTAAAGTCATTTGGATCTCGCACAAACAGACACATTTCAAGCCACAAGGTTTTGCGATCCAGTTGGCTGGCGAAAAAGGTGTGTATTATAAGAACGAAGCTGAGAAATTATTGGCAGGTTCTAAAGCAATGGATCGTCCAAGTTATACGATGTAAGCAAAATGAATAGGAAGAAAGAGTGTTTGTTGATACGCATTGCCATTTAACCCTGTTAGATTTGAGTCCTTATGATGGGGATCTAGATCAAGCACTCGCACAAGCTCGACTTGCCGGTGTTTCAAAATTTATGGGAATCTCTGTTGATCTTGATGACCATATTAAACTGGCAGAAATTGCTTCCCGTCATGATGATGTGGGCTATACAGTGGGTGTGCATCCCTGTGAAGATGGTCATGTGATGGCACGTGCGACAACGGACTATTTAGTCGAACTAGCCCAATCCGAAAAGGTCTGGGCTTTGGGAGAGACAGGCTTAGATTATTATCACAGCACAGATTTTGTCGCTGAGCAAAAACAGTGTTTTGCTCGACATATTCAAGCATCAAAAATTGTGAAGAAGCCAGTGGTTGTACATACACGCTCTGCTAAGCACGATACAGTTGATATTATTCAAGCTGAACAATCTAGCCATGGCATATTGCATTGTTTTACTGAAGACTGGGAAACGGCAAAAGCAGTTTTAGATTGTGGCTATTATATTTCGTTTTCTGGCATTATTTCATTTAAAAATGCACAAGATTTGCGTGATGTTGCAAAACAAGTTCCATTAGATCGGGTACTGATTGAAACGGATAGTCCTTATTTGGCACCTATGCCTTATCGAGGAAAAACCAACGAACCTAAATATGTGCCGTATGTAGCAAAAGCCTTGGCTGATGTATATCATAAATCAGTTGAAGAGATTGGTGTGATTACAACACGGAATTTTGAAAATCTTTTAAATTTTAAATAAACGGTTTTATGTTGTATTAGGAAAGAGAGTTATCACGTGAAAATGGATCGTCAAGCTCAGTTTCGAGCACGAGAAGTATTAATTTTTCAAATCGCGGAGCAACTCCTATTAGAAAATGGCGAAGCGGGCATGACGCTTGATGCTCTTGCGGCTGAGTTGGATCTTGCGAAAGGTACGTTATATAAGCACTTTCAGAGTAAAGATGAATTATATATGTTGTTGATTATTCGCAATGAACGAATGTTGTTAGAAATGATTCAAGATATAGAAAAAAGTTTTCCTGAACATTTGGCTTTTTTTATGTTGCACCATCTGCATCATCCTGAGCGCACAGCGTTATTTCATCAGATAGAAGAGCGTTTATCTACGACAGCACAAGGTATCCAGCAGTTATTTAGTGAGTTGTATAAGATTCGTCGCCAACGTTTACGTATTATTATTCGCATGACGGAAAGTTATTTGCTTGATATTAATAGTGCGATGACGACCCGTGATTATTTAGCATCTATTTGGTCTTTGACCTATGGCGCGGCTGTGATCCTGAACTCAAGTTTTTATCAGCGTTATTTAGGTTCTAGAGATACATTACGAGTGGCTTACATTGAACAAGCTTTGGCGATGCCTAAGCAGCTTGAACAAGTTTCATCTTCGTGACCAATACAATGAAGTCTTCACTGAGGTCGCAACGAGCTTTTACCCTGATTGAGATCATGGTGGTGATTGTGATTATGACCGTCATGACATCGTTGGTGGTCTTGAATATTGGTGGTGTTGATCAACGCCGAGCGATGCAAGCCAGAGAAATGTTTATCCTTGATCTTAAGAAAATTAATAAAGAAGCCACAGATCAAGCGAAAGTTTTTGCATTAAATACCCAGAATGCAACTGATGTTGCACCATTTAGCTATAACCTATTTGAATATTACGATCAGAGTCATGAACAAATCCAACATGCGGATCGTATTTGGCAGGTTTATAAGGAGTTTAAACCTCGTCAGTTACCGAAAAATGTGTCTTTTAGCATTCAAAGTTTAGATACTGAAAATTATAAAAGAGCACAGAATGACGATCTGTTAGGTGGCAGGGCGCCACAACTGATTTGGTTTGGAAATGGCGAGGTAAAGCCTGTTAGAATCCAATTTTATTATGAGCAACGACCGATTGGACATGAGCTGTCGCTGGATCATTTGGGTAAAGTGAATGAAGAAGAATAAGGCTTTTACCTTACTTGAAGTCATGGTCGCACTTGCGATTTTTGCTGTGGCAGCAATTGCATTGACTAAAATTGCAATGCAATACACACAAGCAACGTCAAATGCGATTTTGCGGACCAAAGCTCAATTTGTTGCAATGAATGAAGTTGCGATGATGGAAATGAATAAAGAGTGGTTGGATGGAACGCAATCCAAGCAAGTTTCTTCGCAGGGCGAAACGTGGCAAATTGATAAAAAAGCCGAACCTACAATTAGTCCCAAAATACAACGTATTGAGTTACAGATAAGTTTGTTTAACGTCGATCAGGATAAAGTAGAAGCAGGTATTAGCAATATTGTATTTTTTAACTATCCTGAACAAGCGAAGACATGATGAAACATAAACAGCAAGCCTTTACCTTGGTGGAATTGCTGGTTGCGATTGCGATTTTTGCTGTGCTTTCGATGTTGGGTTGGAAGGTGTTTGACTATTTGCTGAAAGTCAAAGATCGTAATGCAGAACATGAAATGCATTTATTCGCGTTACAGGATGCTTACCAACAGGTTTTAAGAGATAGCTTACAAATTATTCCCTTGACTGCCAATGATGGACGACAACTACAAGCCGCTGTGCTGTTAAATGATCAAAGTTTTATGTTCAGTAAAGCTGGTGTGTCAGATCCATTGAAACAAGGCTTATCACCATACGAACGTATAGAATATCGTTTTGATGAAGCACAAAAAAAAGTATATCGCTTGAAATATGCAAATTTAAATATCCCAAATCGTGTGCAGCCGATCTCAAGTACTTTGTTGGAAAATGTTGATCAGTTTAAAGTACTGGTATTGAACCCTCAAGAATTGTCTGAGTGGCCAGAAAACACGGGTGATCCAAATAATGTGGATGAATTAAAAAAATTACCATTAGGTTTTAAAATACAACTCACGGTCGCAGGTACAGACTATGAGTGGATATATAGCTTGGTCAGTAAAAATCAGGGTGGTCAGTGATTGCTATGAAGACATATGCGTCTCAACGTGGTATTGCATTGCTTACGATCTTGGTTATGGTTGCACTTGCGACGATTCTTGCAGCAACCATCGCAAAACGACAAAGTAATAGTGTTGAGAATACAGGCTATTTGATGCGTCAAAATCAATCTTTGCTTTATGCTAAAAGTGCTGAGGCATTTTTCTCAGAGTTGCTAATACAAGATAGTGACAATGGTAACAATATTGATCATTTACAGGAGAATTGGGCCAAACCAATGCCATCATTTCCTGTTGATGGTGGTACTGTTCAAGGTCGTTTAGTGGATGAATCTGGAAAATTCAACTTAAATAATTTGGTAAAAGCAAATGGCAATGAAGTTGATGATTTAGCACGGCGTTGGTTTGAAAAACTTTTACAGCGTGTGGGTTTGCCTGCAGAGCTAAGCCAAGCTGTGATCGATTGGCAAGATACTGATGATGAAACAACAGGGGCTATGGGGGCTGAGAGTAATTATTATCAAGGATTAGATCCTTCTTATCTAGCTCCAAATACCAAATTTCATAGTGTTGAAGAATTGAAGTTGGTTAGGGGCTTCGAAGGGAAAAACTACGATTTGATTAAGCAATATATTACGGCATTGCCAGAACCAACAAAAATTAATATGAATACGGCACCTGCATTATTGCTCGCAAGTATTGATCCAAGCGTCGATGTCAATGCTGTAGAACAAGAATTAAAAACAAAACAAGCTGATTTATCATATTTCAATAATGTTGAAGATTTATGGAAGCTCAATGCTTTTTCAGGAATAGATCAGCAAAATAAGGCAGATGCGGCGACGTGGTTAGACAGTAAATCCTCTTTTTTTACTGCACAAATAGAAGTTGTTTTAAGTGAGCGGAAGCGTCAATTTAGCAGCTCAATGCATCGTCAAGATAAACAAGTTACAGTCTATTCGAGAAGTCTTGCTCCTTTTAAGTGATTAGATTGGATTATTGAATAGTCACAAGATTTAAATTCAATCCCAATGCTTGTTTTTTTGCTTTATAATAAAGCTTGTTTGCAAAAAAGATCAGCTTGGTGCATGTTAATTCGTAAATTATTTAAGTTTGAAAACGCTCATATCGTACGGAATTGTACATCGGATCGCTGTAAGCGTTCGATTCATGGGCATAGCTATAAAGTTGAATTATTACTAAAAGCGTCAAAGTTAGATCATGGGCAAATGGTTTATGATTTTGGGCTGCTTAAAGGCGTGATTAAAGAACTATTTGATAGTTTTGATCATGCGATTTGTTATTGGCAAAAAGACGATGCTGCGTATATTGATGCATGCAAAACCTTTAGCGCACGTTGGGTGGCTTTGCCTGTTTCACCATCAGCAGAACAATTTTCTCGTATTTTCTTTTTTCTTGCGCAACAGGTATTAAATTCAACAGTTACCCAAAATGGCGAAGGGGATGTTGAGGTTTATTCGGTGATTGTTCACGAAACTGATACGGGTTATGCACAAAGTTTTCAAGAAGATATTGATAATGAACAAATGGGCATGTTGAGCCTAGATCAAATCGTTTTCTCAGAGCAGGTTCAAAGTGAGTGGAGTGATCCACAAATGTATGAGCGCTTGAAAAAGGGAATCAGATTTCAAAACCCGAATGTAGAACTACAAGTTAATATTTAAGTACGTCCTCACTCAAGGGAGTGAATTTATTTCAAGGAATATTGATGCAATTTACTGAACAGCAACAGGACAAGTTAAGTAAAGTTCAACTGGATGAGTCATGGAAAGTCTCATTGTCCGAGTTTCTGCTCAGTCAGAAAATGGATCATTTACGCGCGTTCTTGCAACAACAAAGACTTGCTGAGAAGACGATTTACCCACCAAGCAAACATATTTTTAATGCATTAAATACAACGCCTTTGAGTGCAGTAAAGGTCGTGATTTTAGGTCAAGATCCATATCATGGTCCAAATCAAGCCAATGGTTTAAGTTTTTCTGTACAAAGAGGTGTTGCATTACCACCTTCTTTACGTAATATTTTTCATGAGTTGCACAGTGATTTGGCTGTGCCTATTTCTCGACATGGTGATTTGAGCAAGTGGGCAGCGCAGGGTGTGTTGTTGTTGAATAGTGTACTGACCGTAGAGGCAGGACAACCCACTTCACATCAAAAACAAGGCTGGGAAGATTTTACTGATGCTGTGATTGATGTGCTAAATGAGCAACGAGAGCATGTGGTGTTTGTTTTATGGGGTGCTTATGCGCAGCGTAAAGGACAACGTATTGATCGCAACAAACATCTTGTATTAAGCGCAGCTCATCCATCACCTTTGGCGGCAAACCGCGGTGGTTTTTTTGGCTGTAAAGTATTTTCTAAAAGCAATCATTATTTGAAACAACATGGCATTGAGCCTATAGACTGGCAATTGGACGCATAATGACTTCTCCTGATTTAAATAGCTATCATCCTGATTTGGTTATTGAGCAAGAAAAAAATGGTTGGCGAGTCATTCGTCTTAATCGACCAAAATCTTTACATGCATTAGATGAGTCTATTGTAAGTGCACTTTTTCGCGTCTTTGAACACTTTCATGATGATGAAAGTGTCAAAGCAATTTGGTTAGACTCAACTACACCTAAAGCCTTTTGCGCGGGTGGCGATGTGCGTAAACTTCGTCAACTGGTTGTAAATAATGAGGTTAATACTGCAAATAAATTCTTCGAGCAAGAATATGCATTAGACTTATTGCTTCACAATTATGCTAAACCGATTGTGGTATGGGGTGAAGGTTATGTAATGGGTGGTGGGCTTGGTCTATTTATGGCTGCACCATTTCGTTTGGTTACACCTTATTCACGTTTGGCTATGCCAGAAATCAATATCGGTTTATATCCAGATGTCGGTGGAAGTCGATTCCTTGCAGATCGAGGGCAAATTGGGCTATTTACGGGTTTAACTGGTTCAATTATGACTGCAGCAGGTGCATTTAGCATCGGCTGGGCAACTCATATTTGTGAAGCGCAGCGTGATAATGTCTTGCAAAAAGTCTTAAATGTAGACTGGAATCATTATCCAGCAGGTGCTTTCCGTGCCATTGATGACACATTAAATAGTCTTCACCGTCCGGTTGCCGCAGGTCCTTTGCAAAATTCGATCGATGTTATTCACAGTGTTTGTCGTGGTCAAAACTTTGAATTTGATTATCAAGCAATTATTGGGTTGAGTGAGGCAAGCAGTGATTGGTTGCGCCAAGCAAGTGAGAATCTGCAAAAAGGCTCGCCAAGTACGGCCGCTATTACTTGGTTGCTTTGGCAGTGGGGTAAACAAGGACATGCTTGGGATGAAGTTTTTGCGCTAGAAGCTCAGATTTCTGATTGGAAAATCCGTCATCCTGACTTTGTAGAAGGCGTACGCGCGCGCTTGGTAGATAAAGATCTTTCTCCAGAATGGAAAGCGACCGAGAACATCACCTTAAAAGATATTTTGTCTGATTGCCCTCCAGTGACCAATATTGATAGTTGGAATGCGTTATTAAGACAATACGGTATTATTGCTTAAGGCGTATGAGCGAAAATAATAGCAATGATGAATTTTGGATGCAGTTTGCTTATGAGCAGGCTGCATTAGCGGCTGCACAGGGTGAGATCCCTGTGGGAGCTGTTATTGTCAGCCAAGGTGAGATAATTGGGGTGGGCTATAATGCCCCAATTAAACTTTCTGACCCGACAGCACATGCCGAGATTCAAGCACTGCGTATGGCCTGTCAATCTATCAATAATTACCGCCTGCCAGATGATGCCACACTTTATGTCACGCTCGAGCCTTGCACCATGTGCGTGGGTGCTTTAATTCATGCGCGTGTTCAACGTGTTGTTTTTGCAACAACAGAGCCTAAGGCGGGTTCACTGATCAGTGCCCGTCAACTGCTTGAAAATGGTTATTACAACCATAAATTTGTCTTTGAACAAGGTTGCTTGCAAGCGCAATGTTCAACCCAACTTAGTGATTTTTTTAAACAAAGAAGAAGTGAAAAGAAGCAAAACCGTTTATCAAAAAACGTCCTAAAATGATTAAAAATGTCTTAGCTGTTATGGCAAACTAAGCCTCCGATGATTTTGGTTTAATCAAAAAGGCGAAACTATGCGTAATGCAATCACCATACAAAAAGAATTCAATGCACCTATTTCTGAGGTTTTTGACTTGTTGTCAAAACACGCGACTTATAATAAAGCGTTTGCACCGTTACAAGTGGTGCGAGTAAAAGACTCTGCCGATCCTGAACGTCCAGATGGTATTGGTTCAATTCGTCGTATGGGTTTTGGTCCAATTAAACCACTGCAAGAAGAAATCACGTTGTTGGAAGAAAACCAGCGCATTGAATACAAGTTAATCAATAATCCGTTGGTTAAGCACCATTTAGGGCAAATTGATTTCAAAGAAATCACCCCCTATATCACTTTGGTAACCTATAAGATTGAATTTACAGCAAAAGCACCTTTTGTAAGCAAATTAGTTCTTGCACAACTCAAAGCAGCGATTACACTAGGTTTTTCAAAATTAGCGAAATCAGTTGCTGCATAAGAGATGGGAATGACAGTTCATATTATTACGATTGATGGTCCAAGTGGATCTGGTAAAGGGACTTTGGCTGCAAAAATTGCTGCTCATTATCATTATAATTTATTAGATTCTGGCGCACTTTATCGTCTACTTGGGCTGTCATTGTTTCAACAAGGCTTGCTCGACCAATTAGATGTAAAATTAGAACAATGTATTGATTGTGCAATAAATTTAGATATTGAGTTCAAAACGACGGATACAGCTACACTCACCTTATTGGATGGGATTGATGTCACCAATACCATCAGGACTGAGCAGGTTGGCGAGTATGCGTCTAAAGTTGCAGTTGTTCCTGAATTGCGTAAAGCATTATTTGAACGCCAGCGTGCATTTATCCAAACGCCTGGCTTGGTTGCCGATGGCCGTGATATGGCGACATCGATTTTTCCAGAGGCTCAAGCTAAAATTTATTTGACGGCATCGGCTGAGTCTCGTGCAGAGCGCCGTGTAAAACAGTTGCAGGGCATGGGGCTTGATGCTAAAATAAGCGACATTTTATCTAACATACAGGCTAGGGATAAAAGAGATATGGAGCGTACAGTTGCTCCTCTTAGACCCGCTGACGATGCGTATGTCATTGATAGTTCTACAATAGGTATCAATGAAGTGTTTCAGTTGATGGTTGACTATATCAATAGCCGTATAAAATAGATACACAATTTTTTATCAGTTGAAGCATTGCTTGATCAGATTTTTTGGACAATGTAACAACTTAACTAAACCGGCCTTGTCTGATCCAAGACCGCGGACTTTATCAGGTATATCATGACCGAATCTTTTGCAGCCCTCTTTGAAGAAAGTGAATTAAACCTCAACGTTGAAAAGGGTGCAGTCATCCAAGGTACTGTTGTTAGTATCGATTCTGACTGGGTTACTGTTGACACTGGCCTTAAATCTGAAGGCGTTGTTGATCGTGCTGAATTTTTAAATGAACAACGTGAACTTGAAGTTCAAGTTGGTGATACTGTTGACGTAGTGGTTGAAGCACTTGACAACGGTATGGGTCAAACAGTTTTATCACGTGAAAAAGCAAAACGTGCTGAAACTTGGACTAAGCTTGAGAAAATCTTTGAAGACGGCGAAATCGTTACTGGTGTTATCTCTGGTAAGGTTAAAGGCGGTTTCACTGTTGACATCGGTCCTGTTCGTGCATTCTTACCAGGTTCTTTAGTTGACACGCGTCCTATCCGTGACACTACTCACCTTGAAGGTAAAGAGTTAGAGTTCAAAGTAATCAAACTTGATGCTAAACGTAACAACGTTGTTGTATCTCGTCGTGCAGTTATGGAAGCTGAATCTTCAGCTGACCGTGAAGCATTACTTGCTCAGCTTGAAGAAGGTCAAACAGTTACAGGTACAATCAAGAACCTTACTGATTACGGCGCATTCGTTGATCTTGGCGGTATTGATGGTCTTCTTCATATCACAGATATGGCTTGGAAACGTATCAAACACCCTTCAGAAGTTGTTGAAGTTGGTCAAGAAGTTACAGTTAAAGTACTTAAGTTTGACCGCGAGCGTAACCGCGTATCTTTAGGCCTTAAGCAATTAGGCGAAGATCCATGGTTAGCGATCATGAACCGTTACCCTAAAGGTTCTATCGTTAAAGCGCGTGTAACTAACTTAACTGATTACGGTTGTTTCGCTGAAATCGCTGAAGGCGTTGAAGGCTTAGTACACGTTTCAGAAATGGACCACACAAACAAAAACATCCACCCATCTAAAGTTGTTCAGATCGGTGATGAAGTTGATGTTATGGTTCTTGAAGTTGATGAAGAACGTCGTCGTATTTCATTGGGTATCAAACAAACTCGTGCTAACCCATGGGAAGAGTTTGCTAAAGCAAATGAAAAAGGCGAAAAAGTTTCTGGTACGATCAAGTCAATCACTGATTTCGGTATCTTCATCGGTTTATCTGGTGGAATCGACGGTTTAGTACACTTGTCTGATATTTCTTGGAACGAACAAGGCGAAGAAGCGATTCGTCGTTACAAGAAAGGCGACACAGTTGAAGCAGTTATCTTATCTGTAGATGCTGAAGGTAACCGTATCAGCCTTGGTATCAAGCAATTAAACAGCGACCCATTCAATGACTTCTTGGCTGCGAATGAACGTGGTGCTTTAGTTAAAGGTACTGTAACTGCAGTTGATGCTAAAGGCGCAACAGTTAAACTTGCTGATGACATTGAAGCGACTCTTAAAGCATCTGAAATCAACCGCGATCGCGTTGAAGATGCGACTAAGTTCCTAGAAGTTGGTCAAGAAGTTGAAGCGAAGATCATCAACGTTGATCGTAAGTCTCGCTCTATCAACTTGTCTATCAAAGCGAAAGACGAAGCTGAAGAGAAAGAAGCTGTGAACACTGTTCGTCAAGCTGCTGCAACTCAAACTGCAGAAAGCAATGGTCCTAAAACCATTGGTGACTTAATTAAAGCTCAAATGAAGTAATTTGTTAAAAGGTACGTTTCTTGTAACAGATACGTACTTTTTTATACAAAAATACTGTAAACGGTAGCGTAGTATTGATGTACTACGCTACCGTTTTGTATTTAAACAGGTTATTATTAAAAAACTGAGAAGTAGCAATAATTAAAGAGGTCATCAATGACTACTGAAGCACTTAATAAATCTGATTTAATTGAACGGATTGCACTTAAAAACCCACACTTGGCTGAACCATTAGTGGAAGATGCTGTAAAGATTATGATCGATCAAATGATTGAAGCACTTTCAACTGGTGATCGTATCGAGATTCGTGGTTTTGGTAGCTTTGCTTTACATCACCGTGAGCCACGTTTAGGTCGAAATCCTAAAACTGGTAAATCTGTTGATGTTGCGGCAAAAGCTGTTCCTCATTTTAAACCAGGTAAAGCACTTCGTGATGCAGTAAACGAAACCGCTGATTAAGAGTTGAGGTGTTTATGCGTTATGTATTAATTGCATTGCTCGTTGTTATTTTTGGCTATTCGCTTGCTTTAGTGCTTCAAAACCCAACAGAGCTGCCAGTAGATTTATTATTTACTCAAGTTCCTGCCATGCGTTTAGGTCTTTTGCTTTTATTGACTTTAGCATTGGGTGTTGTGGTTGGATTATTGCTGGGCGTACAGGTTTTTCGCGTTTTTCAAACGAGTTGGGAAATCAAGCGATTACGTAAAGATATTGACCATCTTCGTAAAGAGCAAATTCAACTTGCTCAGCAAGCTGCAGCAGAAGTTGCAGCCAGTGTGAGACATGAGAAAACGGTGATGGATATTAATCCAGAAAGTCAACCTCGTAATCCGCTATAATTTAAGATATTTCAAGTGCTTTAAAATCCAGCGATTTTACAGCTAAAAAAATAGCTCTTTATTTGATTAAAGAGCTATTTTTTTACTTTAAGGAAAGCCAAGATATTTTCATGTGGAACGTTTCTGCCGAGCAGATGTCGCTAAATCTATATTATTTGAACTGAGAGATAGCTGAAAGGTATCGTGGTGAGAAAGCTTTTTTCATTATGGATGCTTTCTTACTTTGTTCATTTTATTAATCATCTTATAATGAAGTGATTTTTATGTGATGGAACTAGATTCGTGAGTATTATTGTTGCCTTAGACGCAAAAAGCCAATTTGACGCCCTAACTATTGTAGATCAGCTTGATCCGTCACTTTGTCGTGTAAAAGTGGGCAAAGAGCTTTTTACTCGTGAAGGTCCATCTATAGTTAAAAACCTACAAGATAAAGGTTTCGATGTTTTCCTTGATCTAAAGTTTCATGATATTCCGAATACAACAGCGCAAGCTGTTTGTGCAGCTGCAGATTTAGGTGTCTGGATGGTCAATGTCCATGCATCTGGTGGCCGTAAGATGATGGAAACTTGTGTAGAGCGATTGCAGGCAGGAAATTATCAAACTCAATTGATTGCAGTGACTGTTTTAACCTCGATGGGACGTGAAGATTTACGTGATATTGGTTTGGATATTGAACCCGTTGAGCAGGTACAGCGTTTAGCAAAACTCACACAAGAAAGTGGTTTGGATGGAGTGGTATGTTCTGCACAAGAAGCAAAAATCTTACGTGAAATGCTAGGACAAGATTTTGCACTTGTAACGCCAGGTATCCGTCCTGAAGGTTCAAATGCCGATGATCAAAAACGTATCGTGACACCAAAACAAGCAATGCAAGATGGTTCTACGCATTTGGTGATTGGTCGTCCAATCACCAAAGCAGACAATCCAACCGAAATGTTAAAGTCGATTTTAGCTTCGATTTAAATCTATTCATGTATAGGCGAACTGTGTTCGCCTATCGAGTGATTGACGGATTAGCAAACTTCATCGCCATTATAATTTCAGATTTAGAAATAAGCTGATTAACAGTGGTGCAAGTAACGAAAGAATTAATCCGCTCATCATTGCATGTGGTATGTAATGCGTACCACATGATTGTTTGACCATGGCGAGTGTGACATCCATCGAGGTTGCACCAGCACTTGAAATTGCCGATCGTGGAAAACGCCAACCGAGACAATACATCAATATAATCGCAAAGATTTCTCTAAACAGATCAGTTAATAAGGCAATCCCACCGAGTTTGGCTGAGTGTAGTTCTGTGAATAAAATCCCAGACATTGAATACCAACCATAGCCTTGAGCCAAAGCCATCACTTCATTCAAGCTATAGTCATTGGATAAAATAAAATAGTTGAAAATAGAGGCTAAACACGAGCCAATGATGGCAGCAATTGGAACAAGCAAAATTTTCCAACTCAACCAACTGCGATCAAATTGTGTAAAGGCGAGCTCAATACCGATCAAGCAGATAAATATCAATAATAAATACCAACTATTAAATGTGATCTGTAGATTAGAGATATTTACAAGTGTGCCAAGTAGAATTCCGACACCCAATGCTAAAAAAGCTTTAGCAATATTTTTCAATGCATTGATGAATAGATGTAATGAAATTCTTCCTTGTACGCTTTGGCGATCAATGATTTTGTAGGTAATCAAACAAATGAAAAATGAGCCGATCGAGGTGGTAAATGCGATTAATACTGCAGGTGGTAAAATTGCAACAGGGTTTGGAATATGGTTCAACGCTTGGCTGAGTTCAAATGCAACACTAATTAATAGAACATAAGAAAAATAAGGCAGGATTTGAAAAACAAATCGCTTAATTTTTTGTGATAAGTGGGGAGCTAAGAAATAGCCTAAGCTTATTGCAATAAAAATTTGGAAAATAAGGACGACAGATTGCATAAAAAAAGCAGGTCACGAATAACCTGCTTATTATGAAGAATTATTGATTAGGCTGCATTGTTTTTTACATTTGCTGTTGTACTGATAAAATTATAATCAGCTACATTTACTTTACGGGTTTCTAACCAGAATCTCCAAGTGTAGGTTGGCCATAAAGAGAAGTTTTTACCATCAGCTGCTTGGTACCAACTACTACAACCACCAGCTTGCCAGACAGTACCTTTGAGTTGTTCTTGGACACGTTCGTTAAATTGATCCTGTACGTCGTGTTTGACTTCAATTGCTTGGGTGCCTGTTTTATCAACAGTTTGGATCAACTGAAGAATGTAATTCACTTGTGATTCGATCATGAAAATCACAGAATTATGTCCAAGAATTGTATTCGGACCCAATAACTGGAATAAGTTAGGGAAGTTCTTGGTGCTGATACCATAGTAACTTTCTGCGCCATCTTTCCATGCTTGTTTGAGTTCAATCCCATTGCGCCCAACACAATTGAAATGCTTTAAATAGATGCGTGGATCAGTGATAAAACCTGTGCCGTAAATTAAGCAATCGATTTGACGTTCTTTACCATCTTTGGTCATGATGCCATTTTCTGTGATTTCTTGAACGCCATCGGTAATTAATTCAACATTTTTTCGATTGAACGTTGGGAAGTATTTATTTGAAATCAAAATACGCTTACAGCCCATCACAAAATCGGGAGTCAGTTTTTTCGCTAATGCTTTGTCTTTGACTTGGAAGCGAATAAAGGCTTCTGCAAGTTTCTGACCATATTTCATGATCTGAGGCTGTACGATAGGCACAACGCGAGATTCATTGGTCCAGTACAAACGACTACGGTGAATTTGACGATAGAGATTGGATGCTTTAAATAATGTTTTACTCAATTTTGAGTATTTACGTTCATCACGAGGAATCACCCAAGCGGCAGTACGTTGAAAGACATAAAGCTGCTTAACTTCGGGTGCGATTTCAGGAATATATTGAATCGCACTACCACCTGTACCGATAGAGGCAACGGATTTACCGCTTAGATCGTAATCGTGATCCCATTGAGAAGAGTGGAAAACTTTACCTTTAAATTTTTCTATGCCTTTGAGATGTGGAACTTGAGGGACATGGAGTGGACCTGAAGCAAAAATAACAAACTGCGCTTCAAGCGTAGGTTGGTCTTTAAATTCTACTGTCCAGATATTACGTTGTTCATCAAACTCGGCATGTGTAACTTCATGATTGAATTTACAATAATCTTTCAGTTTGTATTGTTCAGTAATATCTTGAATATAATCAAAGATTTCATCTGCCTCAGCATAGCGCTTCGACCAGTCTGTTTTCGGTGCAAATGACAGGGAGTACATGTGTGATTGCACATCACAAGCAGCACCTGGATATTGGTTTTCACGCCATGTACCACCAACATCATTGGTTTTTTCTAAGATTACAAAATCCTTGATCTGGCTTTGTAATAGTCGAATTGCCATTGCTAAGCCACCAAAACCTGCACCAATAATTGCAACTTTAGTTTTTTGAATTGCATTCTGGTTTACATTACGCATAGTCCACGCCCTATACCACTAAATTTTGTGTCAGTTTAAAGGTTTTGGCGAGATTAAATATGATTGTATAGACGTAAAACTTGATCATTTCGGCAATTCATTTATATGTGTTTTTATAGTAAAACATTAAAGTTTTGAGAATTGTATTCAGAATTATGAAGAGATCTATCCTCGGATTGATGTATTTGATTCAAGGCATGCGCCATGTTGGTATTGATGTGGATGCACGTTTAGCAAATATGGGAATACAGGCTGATGCTTTAGATCCAAGTTCAATTATACCTGATGCAATTGAATGGGATATTTTGCAACATATTAGTCAGGATATTGCGCCAGAACAAGGTCTGTTCATTGGGCAGCATTATGCACTGGCTGGATACGGTCCTTTTCTCATGTTGATCGTTACCAGTGACACATTACATCATGCCTTGTTGAATGGCGTGCGTTTCCAACAATTAACCCATTTATTTGGTTCTTTACAGCTCGAAATTGACAATAAAGCGATTCATTTATTTTATCAACCTACTAATCTAGATACCCATTTAGGGCAGTTTAGAGCGCAATGTGAAATCTCAGGAACCTATAAGTTCCTACAAGATATATTTAAGATGATGGGACTCGAACCCCCCAATATTCAGATCGAACTGCCTTTTCAAAGACCCGATGATGTGCAACTCACCGCTGCATATCAGCAATATTATGGTCAAGATGTCAAATTTGGGTGTAAGCAAGCCGTATTTATTTTAGAAAATACGCAAATTTTGGATGTTAGTGTCCCTTCGGCTGATGCACTGACTTATAGAATGTATGAAGAAAAATGCCTACGTGACATAGAACTATTAGAGAAAGTTTCTGATTCAAAAGTGACGATCGTCGAATATGTCGAGGATTATCTAGAGTTGCAAAATGGAGTCATACCAACCATGACTGAAACAGCATATGCATTGAAAATTCCAGAGCGAACTTTAAGGCATCAATTGCAGCAAATGCAGACCAGCTATAAAGAAATTCGTGAAAGGCTGATAAAGCAAAAGGCAATAAAATTCATCGAAGGCAGCTCATATTCAATTGAACAAATTGCCGAAATGTTAGGTTATTCTGAGCCAGCCGCTTTCAATCATGCATTTAAAAGGTGGTTTGGACACAGTCCTCGCCAATATAATCGAAATCATTAAATGATTAAAAATGGTACATTATGATGTTTAAACCTGATGATAAATAAGCCTAAAATCTAATGTCTTTGAACTCAATGTTCGATATAATTTTCCTCAATTAAAATTGCAATAACACCTTATGTCAAATTCTAAACCAGACTCACATAGCACTGCGTATATTCCAACGTCACCTGCTGAGCGTTATGCTCAAGCAATTCAGTCAGGACAATTCATGCCTGATGAAGCTCAGGCTCAGGCAGTGCAAGAGTTAGATCGAGTATGGAAAGAGTTACTCACTCGCTATAAGGCTTCAAAAAAAGCATTTCGACGTTTCCGTCGTCAAACCTACCCTAAAGGTGTTTATATGTGGGGTGGTGTTGGTCGTGGAAAAACTTGGCTCATGGATCAATTTTATGAGTCAGTTCCATTTCGTCGCAAAATTCGAATGCATTTTCATCACTTTATGCAGCATGTACATAAAGAGTTAAATAAACTTTCAGGTCAGCGTAATCCTCTAGATTCGGTTGCTGATCAAATTTATAAAAATGCTGTGGTGATATGCTTTGATGAGTTTTTTGTATCAAACGTAACTGACGCAATGATTCTGAGTGATTTATTCCAAAAATTATTCGAGCGTGGCGTTACGCTGGTTGCAACGTCAAACATTGCGCCAGAAGGTTTATATAAAAATGGTATTCACCGAGATCGGTTCTTGCCTACGATTGAATTGGTACAGAAAAACTGTACAGTTTTGAATGTGGATGCAGGAATTGACTATCGTTTGCGGGTATTAAAACAGGCACAGTTGTTTAAGCACCCATTAGGTCATGATGTACAGTCTTGGATGTCAGAGCGTTTCCATGCTTTAACACAAACTCAGGTACAGTCAAACTCTCCGATCATGATTAACAATCGAGTAGTAGAGACTTTGGGACACACTGAAGACGTATTGTGGTGTGAGTTTTCGGAACTCTGTTTTAAACCACGTAGTCCTGCTGATTTTATCGAGATTGCCAATATTTATAATACGGTATTGGTAAGTGGTGTGCCGCATTTGACTGATTTCTTGTCAGAGGGAACACGTCGTTTCATTTATTTAGTCGACGAATTCTATGATCGCGGTGTGAAGTTATTACTAACCTCAGAAGATTCAATTATTGAGCTTTATGAAGGGGATAGATTGGCATTTGAAATTGAGCGGACGCGTTCAAGATTGTTAGAAATGCAATCGGATGAGTATCTAAATTCTGAGCATCGGCAAATTCAAATTGCAAAAACATCATAAATTTAAAAGGCATTCTTCGGAATGTCTTTTTTATAAATTTAGATAGAGAAAGCTTTATTCTTGGTTAAATTTTGCTATAACTAGGTAGGTTTTAGAATTGAGTGTGTTGCAAACTGAAACAGTAAGGACGTTATATATTTTATTTTTCTGGTAAGGTGTAAATTGATATTTGTCAATACCTTCTGCTTGGAAAATGCTTACTATTTAGGAATGTGATATTACTATTCAGGCTAGTATAAATCGGTATACTAGGTTTCTTGTTATAAAAAGTTAGCACCATCAGGAAAGACAATGACTGCACGTATTCAAAAAGGCAAGCTAGCGATTGCTAAAGAACTTTACGATTTCATCGAAAATGAAGCTTTACCAGGTTCTGGTTTAGACAGTGAAACTTATTGGAAAAACTTCGAGCAAGTCGTTGTCGATCTTAGCCCAAAGAACAAAGCATTATTGGCTAAGCGTGAAGAGCTCCAAGCGAAGATTGATGAATGGCATCGCAACAATAAATTTGAACTAAATGCATATAAAGCGTTTTTGACTGAAATTGGTTACTTAGTACCTGAAGTTGCAGATTTCCAAGTTACAACTGAAAATGTAGATGAAGAAATTGCTTTATTGGCAGGTCCACAATTGGTTGTGCCTGTACGTAACGCACGTTATTGCTTGAACGCTGCCAATGCACGTTGGGGCTCTTTATACGATGCGCTTTACGGTACAGATGTAATTTCTGAAGAAGACGGTGCGGAAAAAGGTAAGGGTTATAATCCAGTTCGTGGCGATAAGGTAATTGCATTCGCTAAGAACTTCTTAAATCAAACTTTCCCATTAGCGCAAGGTTCACATGCGGATGCGACCAAATATGCGATTGATCACAATCGTTTAGTCGTCACTTTGAAAGATGGTTCTACATCATCTTTAGAGCATGAGTCTCAGTTTGTTGGTTTTAATGGTGATGCTGCCAATCCAACGGAAATCGTTTTATTAAATAATGGCTTACACGTTATCATTGATATCGATGCAAATAGCCCAGTCGGTAAAACTGACGCTGCTGGTGTTAAGGATTTAACGCTTGAAGCTGCGATTACAACGATTCAAGATTTAGAAGATTCTGTTGCCGCCGTTGATGCAGAAGAGAAAGTTGAAGGCTACCGTAACTGGTTAGGTTTGATGAAAGGCGATCTGCAAGAATCAATCGAGAAAAATGGCAAAACCGTTACTCGTGCGCTGAACAAAGATCGTACCGTTCAAAACTTAATTGGTGGTACCACAACATTACATGGTCGTTCACTCATGCTACTTCGTAACGTTGGTCACTTGATGACAAACCCTGCGATCTTGGTTGAAGGTGAAGAAGTTTTTGAAGGTATTATGGATGCTTTAGTGACGCCATTACTTTCAATTGCAGATATCCGTGGTCAAAACGAGAACAAAAACTCTCGTAAAGGTTCGATGTATATCGTTAAACCAAAAATGCATGGTCCAGAAGAAGTTGCATTTGCAGTTGAGCTATTTGAGCGTGCAGAACAAGCACTTGGCTTACCAGCAAAAACACTCAAAATCGGGATCATGGATGAAGAGCGTCGTACCTCTGTAAACTTGAAAAACTGTATTGCTGCCGCTAAAGACCGTACAATTTTCATCAATACTGGCTTTATGGACCGTACAGGTGATGAAATTCACACCTCTATGGAAGCTGCGCCAATGGTACGTAAAGAAGCTGTTAAAACACAAAAATGGATTGCATCTTACGAAAACCGTAACGTTGCGATTGGTTTAGTTTGTGGCTTACAAGGTAAAGCACAAATTGGTAAAGGCATGTGGCCAAAACCAGACAGCATGAAAGACATGTTAGCAACCAAGACTGCACATCCAAATGCTGGTGCGACTTGTGCATGGGTTCCTTCACCAACAGGTGCGGTATTGCATGCAATGCATTACCATCAAATCAATGTAAAAGCACGCCAAGATGAGTTAGCTGCTGAAAACATGTTGTCTTTAGATGACTTGTTAACACCTCCTTTCGCGCCTGAAACAAATTGGACGGCTGAAGAACTGAACAATGAACTTGAAAATAACTGTCAAGGTATTCTCGGTTATGTTGTTCGTTGGGTTGATCTTGGTGTTGGTTGTTCTAAAGTTCCAGATATCAACAACGTTGGTTTGATGGAAGACCGTGCAACATTACGTATTTCTTCTCAGCACGTTGCAAACTGGTTACGTCACGGTATCGTAACGCGTACGCAAGTTGAAGACGTACTGAAACGTATGGCGGTTATTGTTGATCAACAAAATGCGAATGATGCGCTATATACACCAATGGCACCAAACTTTGATGGTATCGCTTTCCAAGCGGCTTCAGACTTGATCTTTAAAGGTGCAGAGCAACCTTCAGGTTACACAGAGCCATTGTTACACGCTGCGCGTTTAAAATTGAAAGGTTATACAGGTGATTAATCTCATCTAATCCAAAGAGCCTCTACGGAGGCTCTTTTTTATGCATATTAATTTGTAGAGGGGAATATAGGGTTAACAGAAGTACGGGATAGATGATGTTGGCGAGATAATGAATATGAAGTAATTGTTAAAAACACGAAACATAATACAAATGAAATATTTGCTATAATTCATTCTAATTTGATCATTCAGTCGAATCGTAACGATGTCTCATATTTTAAAATTAGATGCTTTAAAGCAAGCACAAGTTTCTACATCTCCATATCCATACTTTGTTGTGGAAAACTCGATAGTAGACGAAGAAGTAAAAGCCGTCATTCAAGATTTTCCAAAGATTGAACAAGGTGGAAGTTATAATATAGAAGATGTAGAGATCAAACCCAACTTTGATCGTTTTTTAAAATCATTAGATAGTAAAGCGTTCCGCCAAATTTTGACTGAAAAATTTGATGTAGATGTGATGGAACATCCAATGATGATTACGTTACGTGGTTATTCTCGTCAAAAAGATGGGCGTATTCATTCTGATTCTAAGACCAAGTTATTGACTATTTTGATTTATTTAAATGAATCGTGGGATGCACCTACGGGTCGTCTTCGTATTTTAAATGATGAAAAGAACATGGATGATTATGTCGAAGAAATTAATGCTGGTCCAGGCACGTTGGTTGCTTTTAAAGTGACTGATAATGGTTGGCATGGCTATGTCCCTTATGAAGGACAACGTCAATCGATCCAAATCAATTTTTTAACCAGTGATAAAGCCAATGCCAAACATCGTTTTGTACATGGTTTAAGTGCGAAATTGAAAAAGTTATTTAAATAAGCTTTGAACAAAGTGAGGAGGTGAGCAGACCTCCTTTTTAATATCTTATTTTGAGCGTTGTATGATTAAGTGATCTTATGTGTGCTAATTATAAACCTTTGACTATTGAACAAGCGAAGCAACTTGAACTTCCGCTTATTCCTTTTGAATATGCGGATGAGGTTTATCCAAGTTATAAGACTCCTTTATTGTTTAAATCGGCACAAGGTTTGGAGTGGCGTGAGGTGTTATTTGGGCTAGTGCCTAAATGGTCTGAAGATACCAATATCACGAAGCATACTTATAATGCGCGGCACGAAACAGTTTTTCAAAAGCCGAGTTTTCAAGAAGCGGCATCTAAGTGTAAGTTTGGCGTTATCCCAGTCTCAGAGTTTTATGAAAGTAAATATATTGATCATAAGCCGCAAAGATGGGGAGTTCGCCGTAAAGATGGCAAAGGTTTTTTTATTGCGGCGCTTTATGAGATTCGAAAATTAAATGATCAGATTATTCGTTCTGCAACGATGTTAACGATGGATGCAATTGACCATCCAATGATGAAAGACTTTCACGAACCAGGTGATGTAAAACGATCAGTTGTGGTTGTTCCTCACGATCGTTTAGATGAATGGCTGAGTTTGAAACAACCGAATCAACTCTTCGATTTTATGCAAGGTTTCCCTGTAGAAGAATTTGAATGTTCATATGTGCCTAAGGCTAAGATAGAAAAAATCACACCACAGTTAAATATGTTCGATGCATTCTAGCGTTTTATCATCCAAATAAAAAAGGCTTCTAATCGAAGCCTTCCTCGCTAAGCAAAAATCAACGCGCAAGATTTTTAAACATAAGCTTTAAAATTTCCATGGTTTTTTCAATTTGAAGGGGCGTTAAGCCATCAAAAGATTGTTCCAAAATAACAGAAGTTAGATCATTGATTTTGATGACCATTTCCTTGCCTTTATCGGTTAAATAAACGCGGGTAATACGGCCGTCATCTTTACAAGAGTAGGTTTCGATGTAACCTTCATCTTTCAAGCGATAAACAATTTTGGTTGTAGTAGACATTTTTGAAATGACCATATCCGAAAGTTCGGAGACGCTTGCATGAGGTTTAACTTCTAATGCAATTAAAATACGACGGCGAGAGTTGTCTAAACCATATTTCTTGAGTACGTTGTCAATATTTTGAACGTACTGAGAATTTACTTGAGAAATCCAATAGTATGGAAAATCTTCTAGCTTAAATGATTCGGCTGTAGGTAAAAAACGCGCATATTTCTTTGTCATTTACTTCTTTCCCATGCTTGTATATCGAGCAATATAGCGTCGCTCTTAGATTCCATGAAATGTCTACAATTTATCTGCTAAAAAAACCTTTTCTGATTTTTTTATCATTTCATTGATAGCAAATCTACCAAAGATAATTATGAAACTATCTTTATAAATGATTAAGGGAATTATCACAAAATTCACATAAATTTGTAATGAATAATGTATTTCCTGAATCATTTTATTTCAGTGATATTCCTACAATTTTGCATTTCTGCTCATTTGTAGAGTAATCGTATTGTAGGAAAAAAATACGCGTTTTGACGTGACTTTTTTATAAAAAATTCTGTCTAAAATGTCATAAAAATACAAAATCATTATATTTATAAAATAAATAATCGTTAAATATATAAAAAATACATGTGTTTGTTTTAATCATTTGGTTAAAATTTGATGGAAAAGAAGTGATAAGTAATGTTGAATAAATACATGCTTTATCACACTTTATAGCAAGGAGACTTGAATTTATTACTTTAAAAGTGTTATTTATTAAGATTTTCTAATCAATAATATTGTTGGATAAGAAAAATTAATTGATAACACAAGAAATAAAAAGTCATACCTAGCAAATCGCAGCCATCAAAACACAATAAAAAAACGCATCTAAACTGGATTACGCGTTTAGATGCGGAAAGTGTGAATCTAAAAGAGGAGATAGATGGAGAGGATTAGACTGTTAATTCATTTTCAATAATAGGCCATAACTTCTGATGTGATTTTTTAAACATTAACATATGCCCAATCTGCTTATAGCCATGTTGTTGAGGTTTTAGCTCAATTAATTTGGTTTTGGCATTTGGATATAAACCTAAGAGCTCTTTGACGTTTGCTTGAGTAGCAATCTCATCATCAGTAGCCCAAAATGAAGTAATAGGGCATTGAATTTCCTGATGATAATCTTCAAATATGGTTTTACCCACTGCGTTCATGACATAACCCGGTTTACTACAAAATTCCGCCCATTGCTTCGCCACATTTCTGGGTAAATTTTCGCCCATTCCGATAAATTGTGTTGCACCATAGCCTTTGATAAAGCTAGAGAGTGGAAAAATTATATTAAACATAACGGGTGCTAAAAATTTGGTCTTGCCTTTTAATCCTTTTACATGTCCAGTAGAACCTGCAATTGCGACTACTTTAGCGACTTTGTCATAGTTAGGGTTAATACCAAGTAGCTGTCCACCAGCACTGTGCCCAATGATGATTACTTTCTCAGATTGTGTTTGATGCAATAAGCTGTCAACTGCTGCGGGGATATCTAAGATTCCCCAATCGTTAATACTAGCCGTGGAGTTTTTCAGCGGCTCATGTAGTGATTCTCCGATTCCTCTAAAATCAAAACTCAGAACAGGATAGCCTCGTTGGCTTAACCATTCAGCGAAAGAATGATAGAACGTTTTAGTAATGCCTGTTGCAGGGCAAATCAAAATTGGATAATTTTTGCTGTCAACTTGTGCTGGATAAAATTGGGCAGCCAGTTGATAGCCATCTTTACAATCGATCCAGCATGATTCATAGGTATTCATTTGAAAATACTCTTGTAATTGCATCTTTTTACTTTACCTGAGTTCTAAAAAGAAACTCGATTAAAAAATGACTGCAAAGTCAATTTTTAGGTAATATAGGTGCGCATAATAAATCATATTTATATTGGGGAGATGAGATGTATGTTTTGAGTAGCGCGACACAAATTGCGATTGTGTTTAGCGGGATTTTTTTATGGGTTGGTATGCTGACAGGGGTTTGGAAGTATTATCAGATTAGAAAAACAGAACAAGCACGAGCTCATTATTATGTAGATATTGCCCATCGGAGTAGTCTACTTTATGCGGCTGCAAGTCTAATTCTTGCTGTTTTAAGTCACTTTACTGTTTTATCAGCGTCTATCGCTTTGTTTTGTGTCATTGCCAATTTATTCTATTTTGCGATGTCTATTTTGACTTATATCATCCATGGATTTTTAAGAGATACCACCAATCAATTCAAACAACCACATCAATTAGGTCGGTGGACACTTCCTGCTTGGGTAATGAGTTTAATTATGTTGAGTTTAATTATTGTTGAACTAGGTGCGACAGCAGTATTGGTATTTGGAACCATCGCTAAATTTCTGTACTAAAAAAATGGATGATTACTCATCCATTTTCCTTAAAGATTTTATTTTACGTGCGAGGCTGAGCTGTCGGAATTTTTGATCAACGACTGCCCATACACAAAACGCTAATGAAACAATCAGTGCGTAAATAAAATATTCAGGTTTCAAGTTGCCTTTAATTGTACCCTGAAATAAGAGTGTAGCCATTAATGCAAGTGTGGTAATGGCATAAATAATTGAGTCATTGGTCTTCAGAGTGTTAATGAAGACTTGCTTGTTGAAATGTGTTGATAACATCTCCATCCCTCCTTGTCTTAATGACAAAACCATGTGATTTTGTCGGAATTGTTATTAAAGTTGTACTGCGATTTTCTCTTTATTTCAATAGGTAAATCTATAATTTTTTTGAATAAGTTTATATTGGTATTGATTGTTAAGGCTTTTTAGTATTCTTAATGTGTATTGTTGGTATTTTTTGTTAAATATCAACTCCATTTTTTTACATTTTGAAAAATTTAGCACTGCTATTCATCTGTGCAAATTGGGGATTCGGGTATGAAAAATGCGATGTTTAATGTTTAGGTAAGAATAATTTGTCGTAAACAAAATACGTCCATTGGGTAAAGGAACATTTTTTGTATAGCTAAAATCATGTTTGGGTAAAACACTATTTTAACGACAAGTTATTTTATCTTTTTGTTGCTAGCACTCGATCCACGATCATTGCAATTACAAGAATGATTAAAGATGGAAGTAACCATGCAAGATTTTGTTCATTTAAGGGTAATTGCTCAATGAATGTAGGTAAGTGGGTACCAAAGCCTGCTGCTTTAATGGCTTCGATGATACCAAAAAGGAAAGCAACACCAGTCACTGAACCGACGACAATAGAGGGCTTATTCCAATACTTCCAAAAAAAGCTCAGCATAATCACCACAATTGCAGGTGGATAAATTGCGCTCAAAACTGGAATTGAGAAGGCGATCAATTTGGTTAAGCCTAAGTTAGAAATTAATAGTGAAAACCCTGTGAGAATAAACACCAACAATTTGTAAGGTAGACCAGTCAACTCAGTGAAGTATTCGGCACATGCGCAGGTTAAACCAATTGCTGTCACCATACAGGCAAGGAAAATCAAACCTGTGAGGAAATAAGAGCCATAATCGCCAAATGCGTGCTGTACATAGGCATGCAAAATAATTGCACCATTGTCTGCATTTGCAGCGACTTCATGGCTACCTAAACCAAGCTTAAATAAGCTGACATAAACGAGAGTAAGGCCTACACCCGCGATCAGACTTGCGATGATGGCATACTTGGTTATGAGTTTAGTGTCGGTTACGCCACGAGACTGAATCGCTTGAATGATCACAATACCAAAGACTAAAGCGCCTAACGTATCCATGGTCAAGTAACCACTGACAAAACCTTCTGAAACTGGACTAGCCACGTAGTTATTGATGGGTGGTGAGATCAATCCAGTCGGTATGGCAAATGCAGCAATACCGAGTATTGCCAACGCAATAATTTTTAATGGTGCAAGTACATGACCTACAGTATCTAAGAGTTTGTTTGGGTAAAGCGAAATAGCCGTAACAAAAGCAAAGTAAATGATACTGTAAATAAAAAGGCTGCTGCTTGATGTTCCAAAGTAAGGCGCAAAGCCAATCTCATAGGAAACAGTAGCGGTGCGTGGGGTTGCAAATAGTGGCCCTACAGTTAAATAGCAGACGATTGTAAGCAATAAACTGGCAAAACGTCCGAGTGGTGAGCTGATATTTTCAATTGAACCTTGGGTGCGAGACAAGGCCATGATGGTAATAACAGGAAGACCAACTGCGGTGATTAAGAAGCCAAATGCAGCAAGCCACACATGTTCACCAGCTTGCTGGGCAACAATGGGAGGAAAAATAATATTGCCAGCACCAATAAACAGTGCAAAGGTCATAAAACCTAAAGCAATAATATCTCCTGTACGGAGTTGGTTCATAAAAGAGGGGAGTTTAAAATAAAAGTGCGAATTTTAGAGCATAAGTGCGGTCATTTGAAACTAATTTATGTGAAAGTTGATTTATTTTTGGCTAAAAAGACCGCATTAGAACTTTAAAGTGTTATGCCTTAATTGAATTTGTTAAAAGCCAGAGCCGGTATCATGTGTGCTATCGTTTTTTCCTGTGATCATAATTGAAATTAAATGTAAAATAAAAATGCCGTTTTAGTCATAAAATGATTGAAGATTTGATGGTTGAAGCGTACAACTATCTGAAATACACAATGCAATACTTGATCTGCATTTTTCGAATTAATTTGTTTTTTTATAAGGAATATCTCGGATGAGAGCTTCTACTGTGACCATTAAAACAGAACAAGATATTGAGAGATTACGTATCTCAGGTCGTTTGGCGGCACAAGTATTGGAAATGATTGGTCCTTATATAAAGGCTGGTGTTTCAACTGAATATTTAGATGATATCTGTAATGATTATATCGTTAATACATTACAAGTTATTCCTGCCAATGTTGGCTATCACGGTTTTACCAAAACCACCTGTATTTCAGTCAATGAAGAAGTGTGTCACGGAATTCCTTCTGCGAAAAGGCTTTTGCAAGATGGTGATATTCTAAATATTGATGTTGCGGTCATTAAAGATGGTTATTTTGGTGATACCAGCCGTATGTACTTTGTGGGTGAACCTGCCTCGGAAGCAAAAAAATTAGTCGAAACAACCTACGAGGCGATGCTAGCGGGTATTCATACGGTGAAGCCAGGTGCGACATTGGGTGATATTGGTCATGCAATTCAATCCGTTGCGCAACGTGAAGGCTATAGTATCGTGCGCGAATACTGCGGTCATGGGATTGGACGTGTTTACCATGAACAACCGAATATCTTGCATTATGGTCAAAAAGGTCAAGGCATGGTATTAAAAAAAGGAATGGTTTTTACCATTGAGCCGATGGTCAATGCTGGAAAGCCACAGATTAAAGAGTTAAGTGATGGTTGGACGGTGGTCACCCAAGACAAATCACTATCAGCGCAATGGGAACACATGGTCGCAGTTACTGATGATGGTTTTGAGTTATTGACCCCGTGGCCGAATGGAACAGGTCATTATCCTAGTATTTAATTATGGGGCTGTACTAGATAAGGTTTAAATTTTAGTCCAAAACCTCAAAGTTTTTAGTTGTTGTCGAGGACTACCATAGTTAAATCTAAACTCACATTC
>NZ_JAKZGG010000023.1:0-52860 GCF_022549455.1 Acinetobacter sp. NIPH 1852
CTTCGAGTAATTTCTACCATCTAATCAATGAAAATAATTTCGATCGATTAACCAGTAAAAATCCACACAAGTTGTTCTTCTTCAATTCTTAATGAATTTTTCACCACCTCATCAGTGGCAAATCAACGCAATAAATACTCATAAACTTAACCAGTAAAGCTAAGTTCTGTTTGCTTCATCGCGTCGGGATGTGTGCATTATAGGAGATTTTTTTTGGTGCGCAAGTCTTTTTAAACATATGATTTATTGAGTGTTGCTTTTTTAGACCAAAGCCTGCACAACAAACCATCAAAAACACCATAAACCAATGATATTAAGGAAGAAATATTAATTTTATATTTCTTCCTTATTTTTTACTTTTTGCTCTTTATCTGAACACTTATGATTTTAACCGGTTGTTTTGGTACATTTTGATGCATTCCTTGGTTTCCTGTAGGTACATTTACGATTTTATCAATCACCTCCATACCTTTAGTCACTTTACCAAACACTGCATAGCCAGCATCTCTTTGTGAACGATTGAGGAAACTGTTATCAGCAACATTTATAAAAAATTGACTCGTTGCAGAGTTAGGGTTATTGGTTCGAGCCATCGCTAATGTGCCACGGGTATTCTTCAGACCATTATCTGCTTCATTCACAATAGGTGCTTTTGTTTTCTTCTCAACCATATTCTCATCTAAACCACCGCCCTGAACCATAAATCCAGGAATCACACGATGGAAGATCGTACCTGTATAGAAGTTGCTTTTAACATAGCTTTCAAAATTCTTCGCTGATATAGGCGCTTTATCATCAAAAAGCTCTATTTCAACATTCCCCATGCTGGTTTTCATTTCAACCATTGTATTTGCAAATAGATGACCACTGGCCAAAAGTAAACTTGTTGTAATGAACAACGTTTTCATCATTGCTTTTCTCAACTTGAAAATAGATTTTTTGTGGACATTCATCTTAGTTTTACAAATTCATTTTTGCTATTTTTATTTGTTACGCTAAACAACACCTATGTTTCACGTGAAACATAGGTTCATCGGCAAATTAACTATGTTTATCCCAAAATTTTCTAAAGTTTCTCGCAAGCTCAATCGTATTACGTTTAGCTTTGCTTGAAATTGGGGTTAGGTTGATAAAACCATGAGTCTGATCAACATAATTGACATATTGAACTTTGACACCGCTTTGTCTGAGTTTATGACTATAGATCTCCCCTTCATCATGGAGTAAGTCGTGCCCAGCCGTAAGTACGTATGCAGGTGCAAGCTTGCGAAGGTTGCCATAGGTAGGTGAAACAAGCGGATCATCCAAAGCAACGTTGTGCTGGGTCACATAATAGTCTGTCACATAATCCACATCCTTACTGGTCAACACTAAACCTTGACCATACGCATAGAATGATGGGTGTCTACTTTTAAAATCTACAGTTGGATAAATTAACAGTTGTGCTTGTGGTGCGTATGCCTTGCCCACTGTGTGCTGTGCCACAACGGTACTGATATTGCCACCAGCACTGTCGCCAGCAACCGCAATACGATTTTTATAGATCTTGAGTTGGCGACGATTCTGATAAACCCAAGCCAAAGCATCTTCACATGATTTAATCAGTAGTTGCGGTGATGCTTCTGGTGCAAGCGGATAATCAATACTCAAAACTTGTACTTTTGCGTATTTCGCGATTAAGCGGCATGCTTCATCATGTGTGTCCAAACCACCTACGACAAAACCACCGCCATGATAAAAAACAATCATCGGTAGTTTTTTGTTTGGCGCTGGGTGAAAGTGACGGGCAAAAACCGTTCCACTTTGCAAAGGTAATCGAATATCTTCAACCGATTCAATCGAAGTCGGCTTATTTAATATAGCC
Organism: Acinetobacter sp. NIPH 1852; assembly: GCF_022549455.1. Taxonomy (NCBI): domain Bacteria; kingdom Pseudomonadati; phylum Pseudomonadota; class Gammaproteobacteria; order Moraxellales; family Moraxellaceae; genus Acinetobacter; species Acinetobacter sp. NIPH 1852. The sequence goes on from NZ_JAKZGG010000023.1 coordinate 1,865, forward strand.
AACATCTGCGCATCAAATTGGCGTCTTGACTCGATCGGATCGTCACTCAAAAAACCAATACGTCCCTGTTTAATTTGGACGGCCATCAAACATTTGGTAAATGCATCCAAATCTGGGTACTGATATGCATAGCCTAAAACCTTAGCGAGAGACTCTTGTACGATTTTAGGCAGCTTATCCAGCACTCGTGCAGCAGGACCTTGTCCATTATCTAAAATTGTTTGAATTTTTTGAGGTAATGCTGTCACGTTTTTCCCCTTCTCATGTTGTCCATCATTCTTGTTCTATCCGACTATATGCCCTTATAAAGTCATAGATCAAGAATTTAAAAATAAAATCTAAGCTAAATGGCTGATCTGCAAAAGTCATTACCCATTCTGCTTATCTATATACTAATTTTAGGTCAATCAATATTTTTGCGTTGATGAGAAATAAAAAACTCAAAAAACAAAATTCCGCTTTTTGAGTTTTTATCACGTCTATATTTTTATTAACGACCAGCCGATGCTGAACCTGAGACATTAACTCCAACTTGTCCTGGTTGGACTTGTGCCTTTACGCCAGCACCTGTTTTAACACCATGAGAACCAACACCCACATTTGTAGAACCAGTTGCCTCCACAGAAACACAACCAACCATTGGGCTTAACGCAATACACAGTACCGAGATTATAGTGAACTGTTTCATAAATTTTTCTCTCAATTAGATCAATACAAACAATTTGGTTTGTGAAATATCATCATTGCTGTTTTGTCTATCAATCTACAAGTCCACATGACTTATTTTTACTGTCAGTTTGGCAAATCTTTATGCGTTTTAAATTCACTCTAAAAGTAAAAAACTAGAATCATTTTATTGATTCTAGTTTTTATTTATCAATTAATCTGTATCACTTAAGGGCATCATATATAGCAGTATATGTTTAGATTGATCTGCTGGCATCAACAGACAATCTATTGCCCGACTAAGTTTAGATTATTGTACTGATGCCTCAGCATCAACCGCACCAGATACGTCAGCAGATGGGCTAGCTGATTCAACACCCATAGAAGTATCCGCTTGTATGCCTACACCGCCTTGCACGCCAGTTGGGCTTGCGCTGGTTTGAGCAGAACCAGAAGCTTCTACACCACCTTGAGATGTACAACCTACCGCTGTGAATGCTACACCTGTTACAACCATTGAAATCAATGCTAATTTTTTCATTGCTTACTTCCTTTCATTATGACAAAAAGCAAAGTCGCCTTTGCGTTGCCTATGATTCACAATTTTTTTCTCAGACGTGATGCGGATTGGTTGTAGTTTGTAGTGGAAGCTGCATTATTTTGCAATTTTTCTTATATCAGCCGTCTTCACAATTCACATATCTTTTCATTTAAACAGCCTTACTAAATAACTATTAATACAGCATTTTTTTATTTTTATTTTGGCTCTATATCGCAAATTGTTGTTTATATTATGTTTTTATAATTCATAGAAATACTGTACAACCGTCTTAAAAGATTACAATTGCGTAGTTTTTATTGATAATGAATTAAGCACCAATAAAAAACCGTGGTCTAAGCCACGGTTTTTATGTTTTTCGACCATAAATTTACGGCCACTGCATTTCACCTTTTACCACTTTAGCACCCAAATTTAAACTATCTGATTCACCTAAAGCTGGATATTGTTTTTGCATGGTTTGTATTAACTGAGCTGAATCCTTGGTGGCTTTTACCGCTTTCTCATATTGCTTTAAATAGTCAATCGAGAAGTTCACTGCGTCTAAACCTTCAGCCGCCCCTGCTTTCATATGTGCTGGTACCACAGTTGTCGGTTTTAACGCTTTGATACTTTCTAAAGCCTGAATCACCTCAGCACGGTCTTTTGTGGTCGGGGTATCTGCCATCCATAAATGAATTCCTGATGAAACTGGAATTCCACCCACAACCGCTTTAGCACTTGGGATCCACAAATACGTCAGCTCTTTTTTACCCTTAATTTCAATGCTTTCATTTTCAAACTTTAAGGTTTTCGCTGTATAGGCTTGAGGAATGATAATTTGAGTCGGTGCATTAGCGCCCATTTTAGGTCCCCAATACTGCACTTTCAAAGCTTGTGTATCTTGAATATGTTTAACGGTTTCAGGCGTCGCAATGATTTGTACATTTGGGAAGTATTGCTTAAATACATCTAAACCAAAGTAAAAGTCTGGATCACCATAACTCACAAAAATCGTTTTTAACGTTTTACCGCTATCAAGGATGTCAGCCGCGATACGCAAAGCTTCTGATTTAGAAAATTGTGCATTGACCAATAAAACTTCTTTATCACCTTCAATTAAAGTTGACGTGACTCCAAAGTGCTCAGGTTTCGCCAGAAAATTTTGAATTTTTAATTCTTGTGCGAAGGTGTTTGATGCTGCCGCGAGTGTTGATAATGCAGTGAATGCAATTGCATAAGGTTTTAAGTTCATTTTTTCATCTCCAATCTGATAGAAAACACTATAAATTGCATTTACTACTGAATAAACAGCCTAAATTAAGATAAAATGTTGCATATCTTGCAACAATCAAAAATAAATATGGATACATTAAAAGCCATTCAGGTCTTTGTTTGCATTGCACATCAAGGCAATCTCAGTAAAGCTGCAGAACATTTAGATTATTCTAAAGCGATGGTGTCTCGTTATCTGGAACACCTCGAACAAACCTTTTCAACTCGACTGTTTCAACGTAACACGCGTAAAGTATCACTGACACCTGCTGGCGAAAAAGCACTGGTGTATTGCGAAAATATTTTACAGCAGCAACAACTATTAGCCGGCTTGGCTGCTCCAGAGCAACATACAGGTACGATCCGCTTTACCTGTGGTTTATTTTTATTTCAACTGGGTGTGAATGAATGTATTCGACAGTTTAAAAAGCGCTATCCTCATATCCAATTTGATGTGTATTTGACTGAAAATACCGTTGATTTGATCGATGCACAGGTTGATCTGGCCCTACGTATTACTCAAAAAGTCGCTGATGGACTAATTGCACGTCCCGTCTGTCAAATTGGCTCTATTTTTTGTGCTCATCCACATTATCTAAAAGATCACACGAGCCTTTCACACCCCAGCCAATTGATTCAGCATGAATGTATTGCCCACTATACTCATAATCAATATTGGACTTTGTTTGATCAAGATCAACAACCTCAGAACTATCCCTTAAATGTGACCTTTAAAAGCAATGACGTGATTGCGCTGTATCAAATGTGCCTCGCAGCGCAAGGGATCGCCATGTTGCCGACGTTCCTCGTCCGTCAAGATATCGCAGCTAACCGTCTGCAACAGGTGTTTACAGATTTTTCTGCACCCGATCTGACTTTGTCTTTAGTCTATGCATCTAGACAACATTTACCAAAAATAACCCAAGAATTTATTGCTTTCGTGATCGAAAACTTAAATTTTTACCTAGATCAGCAAAATTAAAAGATTTAAATCGACCTGAACGCTTGAATTTTGTCGGGTTGCCCATACTTCATCCATATCTATGAATGACCAATATGTGGCAGTTCGGGTTTGATCCTATGAGCATTCACGCCAAAAGGACTGTACATGTTTAAGAACTTTTTTAAACGGAGATCATCAATGGCTAATGAGCACAATGAGCAAGCTCAAGACATTCAAAATGAGCAACAACCTGAACAAACTCAAACTGAAGGTGTAGAGCAAGCAACAAACGAGCTTAGCGTTGAAGATTTACAAGCGCAAATCACCACACTAGCAGAAGGTTTAAAACTAGAAAAAGCACGTGCAGCGAATGCAACCTATGAAGCAGAAAAAGTGAAAGAACGTTTAGAGCGTGAAGCTGAAACTGCGAAAAAATTTGCTTTAGAAAAATTTGCCAAAGATTTACTCGACTCGGTCGACAACCTTGAGCGCGCGATTCAAGCTGCGGGCGATGAGCAATCGCCTTTACTTGAAGGTGTGCAACTGACCTTGAAATCATTGCTCACCACACTCGAAAAATTTGATGTGGTGGCAGTAGATACTACCAATGGCTTCAATGCAGATCATCACCAAGCAGTCGGTCTTGACCCAAATGCCAAAGCAGGTGAAATCGGCACGGTACTACAAAAAGGTTATACCTTGTCTGGTCGTCTCTTACGTCCAGCGATGGTCATGGTTGGTCAATAAAGCACAAGAGCAACCTGTAAATTTGCTCAAAGTACAAAGAATTTGAGAGTTTTTTGATTTTTTTTCATAAAAATGCTTGAAAAAAACCGAATGACTCTCATATCGAATAACAAGCAAATCCCCTTTCGGAAGCAACGCTTTTCAGCCCCTTAATTAAGGGTGGAAATGAGGGGATTCAAAAAATTTTAGAGGAACACACCAAATGGCGAAAATTATTGGTATTGACTTAGGTACTACCAACTCATGTGTTGCTGTACTTGAAGGCGATAAAGTAAAAGTAATCGATAATGCAGAAGGCGCACGCACAACTCCATCAATCATTGCCTATAAAGATGGCGAGATCTTGGTTGGTCAAAGTGCAAAACGTCAGGCTGTAACCAACCCAAAAAATACATTATTCGCAATCAAGCGTTTAATTGGTCGTCGCTATGAAGATGCTGCGGTACAAAAAGACATCGGTCTTGTACCTTACAAAATCATCAAAGCTGACAACGGTGATGCTTGGGTTGAAGTGAATGATAAAAAATTAGCACCTCAACAAATTTCTGCTGAAATCTTGAAAAAGATGAAAAAAACTGCAGAAGATTATTTAGGTGAAACTGTAACAGAAGCGGTTATTACTGTTCCTGCTTACTTCAACGATGCACAACGTCAAGCAACTAAAGATGCGGGTCGTATTGCGGGTCTTGATGTTAAACGTATCATTAACGAACCAACTGCTGCTGCACTTGCGTTCGGTATGGACAAAAAAGAAGGCGATCGTAAAATCGCGGTTTATGACTTAGGTGGCGGTACGTTTGACGTATCAATCATCGAAATCGCAGACCTTGATGGCGACCAACAAATCGAAGTTCTTTCAACCAATGGTGATACTTTCCTTGGTGGTGAAGACTTTGATAACGCATTGATCGAATTCTTAGTTGAAGAATTTAAGAAAGAACAAAGTGTGAATCTGAAAAATGATCCACTTGCGTTACAACGTTTAAAAGAAGCAGCTGAGAAAGCAAAAATCGAGCTTTCTTCATCAAACGCAACTGAAATCAACCTTCCATACATCACTGCTGATGCGACTGGTCCTAAGCACTTAGTGATCAACGTTACACGTGCAAAACTTGAAGGTTTAGTTGCAGACTTAGTTGCTCGTACGATTGAACCATGCCGTATCGCACTTAAAGATGCTGGACTTTCAACCTCTGAAATTTCAGACGTGATCTTAGTTGGTGGTCAGTCTCGTATGCCACTTGTACAACAAAAAGTACAAGAATTCTTTGGTAAAGAGCCACGTAAAGACGTGAACCCTGACGAAGCTGTGGCAATGGGTGCTGCGATTCAAGGTGCGGTATTGTCTGGTGACAAGAATGACGTACTTTTACTCGACGTAACACCATTAACCCTTGGTATCGAAACAATGGGTGGCGTGTTAACTGCAATTATTGAGAAAAACACCACGATTCCTGCGAAGAAATCACAAGTGTTCTCAACTGCTGCTGACAACCAACCTGCTGTAGACATTTCTGTGTTCCAAGGTGAACGTAAAATGGCTCAGCAAAACAAATTGTTAGGTAACTTCCAACTCGGCGACATCCCACCTGCTCCACGTGGTGTGCCGCAAATTGAAGTTTCATTCGATATCAACGCTGACGGTATCTTAAAAGTATCTGCGAAAGACAAGAGCACAGGTAAAGAGCAATCGATCCAGATTAAAGCAAACTCAGGTTTGTCTGATGCTGAAATCGAAGCAATGATCAAAGATGCTGAAATCAATGCAGAAGAAGACCGTAAGTTTGAAGAGCTTGCGAAAGCACGTAATGAAGCGGACGCTTTAATTACTAGCTCAAACAAAGCAGTGAAAGATCTTGGTGAACAAGTGACTGCTGATGAAAAAACTGCGATTGAAACTGCGGTTTCTGAACTTGAAGCTTCAACAAAAGAAAATGATGTTGAAGATATCAAAGCAAAAACTGAAGCTTTACAAAACATCTTGATGCCAATCACACAACGTGCTTATGAACAAGCACAAGGTGCTGCGGGCGGTGCTGAAGGTTTTGATCCAAATGCATTCCAAGGTGGCGATGCGGGTCAACAACAAAAAGCGGACGATGGCGTTGTAGATGCTGAGTTCACAGAAGTAAAAGACGACAAAAAATAATTTGTCAGATTGAAAAAAACCGCGCGAAAGCGCGGTTTTTTTGCATTAAATTTTTATATCAATACTTAAATTCAAATTAGTTTTAGCTACAGTGAGGCTGTGACTTTCATAAATGAATTAAATCTTATTTCTAGAAAGTGACTATTAGGTAGATTTAGATTGATCAAAATACAGTTCACCTAAGATTGGCATAAATAACGGAATCACGCCACAGTCCCTAATTTCTTCTATAAATTCAGGGATATTCACATCAGGTAATAACTGCGGTGTCTCATCAATCGGAGTCACCATACTATCCCAATGGCATGGGATAATATATTTTGGCTTGAGCAGTTGCACCACATCTCTGACGTAATTTGGTCGGTATTTACGTCCAATTGCACACAAACAAACAATATCCGCCCGCCGCCCTTGCAATTCTTGTTCGATAAAATCCGCTGAATCGATATGTACCACGCTCAGTTTGCCAGTATCAATCCACCAATTAAAGACTTGTCCATGCTTTAGCTGATGAAATTTGGGTGGATAAGGTGGTGGTGTAGTCATGTCTCCAGGGAGTGGCACACGTCCAAAAAGTGCTTTGCCATGAATCGAAGGTAGCCCAACAACTTGCCATTGCCCACACGCAATAATCTCTCGTCCTTTTGTTTCTAGCATTTGCTGTTCAGACAAACCTGCCGATCGCCCATACATGAGGCTCGCTTGAGAACCAATTAACCGTGCGCCTGTTTGTTTACACACTTCAGGGGCATCCAAAATATGATCATAATGTGCATGTCCAATCAGTACATCATCTGCCTGCGGAATGTATTGTTTAACCAATTCTGGATCACTGAGTAAAGGCTGAGTGAGTGTATGCCATAGGCTTGGGCGACTAATAAATGGGTCCAAAACCAACGTACGATATTGATCTGATAGGATAAAACCTGCCGTGCCTAAATATTTAATTTTTAAATTTTCGTTTTTTGCTTCGGCTGGAGAGCAAGCTGTCCATGTCGGATCAGGTGTTTTGAGTAAATATTTCAGCATTTAGATTCCCTTTCATTTTATTTTACTTATCCGTTTTTGCTTAGAATAGCTTAAATATGGCAGCTGTACTCATACATAACAAGTGCAATGTTAGCGCTCAAGGAGCGGTATCACAGATCACCAACTTGATACACACAAACTTTATGTATAATTCAAAATGTTAAAATGATGATATAAATAAAAGATGAAAGCTGATCTTGTTATTGCCAAGCCTCTATCAACCTTTATTTTCAAAAATGTTAAATGATACGAATCGTTTTTATATGTCTTACACTCTTTATCTTATGGAATGGCTATCAAAGCTACCAGCATCCTCAGCTCAAATTTAACTCGCTTTTGGATCGGATCACCCACCCTTTCGATACACGTCTTCGCTATCGTATAGCAGAAGTTGACCCTCGCTTTAAACTCAGTGTTGAGCAAGTGAAAGAGATTAGCCAACAAGCCACACAAATTTGGAATGATGGGACAGGAAAAGAATATTTTGTATATGATCCTAACGCTCAACTGAGTATCCATTTAATTTATGATGAACGTCAAATTGAAAGTGAACTACGTCGACAACATTTGACTGAGCTAGATGCAAACCAACAACAATGGCGAAATAAGAAGAAACAGCTTGATCAAATCGAACAAGCAATGATGCAAAACAAACAATCTCTAAACTTAAAACGACAACAACTCGATCAGCAAATTCAACACTACAATCAAGAGCAAAATGCTGCCCGACTCAAGCCGTCATCGACTGCGCATCAGCAATATTTCCAACAACGGCAACAGGTTTTACAACAAAATATTGAATTATTAAAACAAGAAATAGCGCAATACAATCAAAAAGTTAATGAGCTAAATCAAAAAGTTGATGAGCTGAACGCACTGGATCAACAATTAAATACCTCAGTCAGTCAGTATAAACAACGTTTTCAACCCCATTTATTTCATAAAGGCTTATTTAACGGAAAACAGATTCTCATTTATGAACTTGAATCCAAGGATGACCTAAAGTTAACACTGGCGCATGAGTTTGGACATGCTCTAGGGCTAAAACACAGTGATGACCCGCATGCTCTCATGCATCCGATTATGAAAGATCAAAATGCTGCTAATTTTCGTTTAACACCAGCCGACCTGAATTTATTGTTGGCACGTTAATCCAAACAACCTGTTGAAATCTGATCAAGCAAGAATCTAATCAAAATTCTATTCAAGGTTAAGCATGGTGATTTATAGCTAAGAGGCAACGCATGACCAAAATATCAGTAGACCATTCATGTCACTAATAAACAATTTTTTGTCCAAAGGGAAAAAACTTTTCAGTTCAGGATGATTCTTACAAAAGTTAACAATTTGATCATTTTACAGCCAGTTTTACTTTTATTTTAGTCATATAAAGCTTAATCCTTTGATATTTTTCGACTTATGATAAAAAAACAACCTGTTTTTTGATTTATTTATTGTGTATATCATTCGTTTCATTGTTCGCTTTATTAGAACAAAATCACAATTTTTAGCTTTATTTATTAAATAGATAGCACTTTGACCTAAGCAAAAAATTACTCAAGAATAAATTTTATTTTTGGGGATTTTACATGCGTGATCAAAGTTTAATGATCGTTATTGCGACATGCTTATACATGGGTGTGCCTCATGCAAGTTATGCTCAAAATCATTCGCATGGCGCAACTCCCCATAACCACCATACGGTTGAAACCCCCATACATTACCGTATTGCAGAGATCGACCCAAGATTCAACTTAAGCAGCCAGCAGGTGCTTGAGCTAACCCAACAAGCTGCAAATATCTGGACACAAGAAACAGGAAAACAACATTTTATTTATGATCCACACGCCAAATTTAGCATTCACTTGGTTTATGATGAACGTCAACAACAGAGCACTCATCGTGTTCAAAGCTTGGATCAAATCTCACAACAACAAAAACAATGGGAAAATCAGCATCAGCAGCTACAACACGTCAAAGATGAAATCGAAAAAACCACAACCCAGCTCACCAATAAACAAGCGCAGCTCACCGCCCAATTTCAACAATATAACGCAGATGTACAGCATTTTAATCAACAACGTTCATCGTCAAAAAACTTAGCGAATCAGCTCGCGCAGCGCCAAAAAACACTGCAACAACAAGCCACTACACTACAGCATGACATGCTATTGCATAAGCAAAAAACACAGCAAATTAATCAGGAGATTAAAAACTTAAATCAAAAAAACCAGCAGCTTGTTGCCGCAGCGAATCAATTTAATCAAGTCTTTCAACCGCGTCTATTTCATAAAGGTCATTTTAATGGCAAACAGATTGTTATTTATGAGTTTACGACTGCAGATGATTTACGTTTAACGCTCGCACATGAGTTTGGACATGCTTTGGGATTGGCACATACGGATGATCCTAAGTCGCTAATGTATCCCGTTATTCAACAGCAAAATTTGCAAAGATTTTCTCTTACTGATTCTGATCGAAACTTGGTAAAAGCAATATACTAAATACTAAGTATAAAAATCCCTCCAGCGCTGAACTATACAACCAGACAGGCAGTCTATTTTTTAGACAAATAGATTTTTAATTTTACATGATATAGATCGTATTTTATTCAGTTAATTATCGCTATTTATACTGATTATTTTTGCTAAAACTATCATTTTTTTCATTCGAGAATAAAAAATAAATAATTGTTGCTACATTAATTTTAGCTAAACCAACCTTAAAACTAGAGAATTTTGGCTCAATTAAGCATTTATTTTCTACAGATGTATTTTTATTCATTGTCTATAAATATTTTTCAACCCCGTGAATTTAAATACATTTCATCAAATTGACTAATCATAAAAGCTGATTAAAATACAGCCCTTTTCAATCTTTATCTCCTGCTATGCGTTTATGTTCTCTCCTATTGGTCGCATGTTTTTTTATGCTGGCTCAAGCATCGGCTTTTGCTCAAATTTCCTCAAATTCTACCCAAAACCAAGTCCGCTATAATACAGCGCACCCTTTGCACTACCGTATTGCCAATTTTGATCCTCGCTTAAAGATTAGTCAGCAGCAAATGATTGATTTAAGCAAACAGGCGGCAGCAATTTGGGAAAAAGACACAGGACAACATTATTTTGTTTATGATCCTGAAGCTGAGTTTTCCATTCATTTAGTCTTTGATCAGCGTCAAATTCGTAGTATGAAACGCGCTGAAAGTTTGAATCAATTAGAACATGAACAACAAATTTGGCTAAATGAAAATCAACAATTACAACAGCTCAAACAAAATGTAGCGCAATCAAAACTGCAACTTGAATTGCAGAAAACTGAATATCAAACCCGTGTTGAGAATCAGCAACAACATAAACAGCGAAGCTCGATTAAAACCTTATTTACGTCAATTCAAAAACAACAACAAGATCTTGAACAACAGTCTGTACAGCTACAAAATCGTATTGCTAAACATCAGCAGCTGGTTCAGCAACTAGACCTACAAACAGAAAAGTCCAAACAACTTTACCAACAATTAACCCAATCAATTGCTGAATTTAATCAAACCTTTAAGCCACAGACTCTACACAAAGGTCAATTTGATGGGGACAAAATTTTTATCTATGAGTTTTCTTCCATCGATGACCTACGGCTAACTTTAGCGCATGAATTTGGACATGCTTTAGGACTAAAGCATACCCAAGATCCAAAATCTTTGATGTATCCGCGCATCAAATCACAAGATGCCAAAGATTTTAAACTCACCAATACAGATTTGGAGCTATTGGGTTTTTCTCGCTAAGGCTTGAACTGTACAGGCTAATAGACATTTATAAGCTGATGTTTTTGTAAGATGATAAGAATGGGTCGATTGTTTTGATTTATTCATGTTATTGTGGAGTGAAAACATCATCTTAGCCTAAATGGAGATCAGCATGAGTTATTATCATATCTTAATTGAAGTGAATGACCACATCAGTACGATTGAGCAGACTCGTGATATCGAAATCTTGGATATTCAAAATATTAGCCCTTATCTTCATTCGATTTTGATTCCTTATTTCAATGAGCAAATCCTCGAGCTTGAAGATGAAAATATTGCGCATGATGAAATTCTACATTTAGAGGTCAAACAGACCTTATTGCCGATTGAGCATTTAATCGAAGAAGAACAAAAACAATTGCCGAGTGATACTGATGTCACCATTACCGCTTATGAAATTTTTAATGATCGTGATTTGAGCCAAGATGTGACTGCGGTGATTTTTGATATTTTAGAAGCTGTAAAATTAGATGCCGCACCATAAATAAAAAAAGGTCTGCTATTCAATGAGCAGACCTTTTTTATTACTACAATTTACTGCATCATTTTTTTGGCTTGTTCTTGACGGAACGCAGCTAAAATCTGCTGTCCTGCACGGCCTGTTGGATTAAGTCCCAAACGTGTTTGTTCTTGACGAATCGCTTGACGACTTTTGTCTCCAATTAATCCGTCTACAGCACCAATATCATGACCACGTTGAATCAAAAATTGTTGAATTTCACGACGTTCTGCTCTTGATGTTCCCGCATCATCTGTCGGCCATGTCGTTAAAAATGGCGTCCCACCTCGCAGACGGTCAGACAAATGTGCGATGGCTAAACCATAACTTTCAGCTGCATTATAGCTATAAATCGCATCGAAATTTTTAAACACCAAGAACACAGGACCGTTGGCACCTGAAGGTGCAATCAAACCTGCAGGCGTACTGCCTGATAAATTTCCTTGCACCAAAGCCCGACCATCCGCACGCGTTACGCCCTGAGCAATCCAACTATTCAGTGACTTTTTATTACGACGGCTTTCACCAGAAATCGACATGCCTTGTGGAATTTTCACCTCAAAGCCCCAAGGCATCCCTGTTTGCCAACCCGCACGTTTTAAAAAGTTTGCTGTTGATGCCAAAGCATCTGGAATACTGGAAACAAGGTCACGGCGACCATCACCATCAAAATCTACAGCTAAACGCTCGTAGGTAGATGGCATAAATTGAGTATGCCCAAACGCACCTGCCCAAGAACCAAAGAGCTGATCTTGGGTGACATCACCACGTTGTAAAATACGCATGGTGGCAAAAAACTCACCACGGAAATAACTCTGACGGCGGCCTTCACAGCTCAATGTCCCTAATGCTTGTAATAAAGGATAGCGTCCAGAAATATCACCAAAATTACTTTCCACACCCCATACCGCGACAACGGTTTCGGCGGGAACACCATAAGCTTGCTCTACTCGTCTTAAGACATCACGATGTTGCGCTAATTTTTGCTGTCCCGCTTGGACTCGCTCGTTATCGACCAAACCCGATAAATAATCCCAAATCGGTGTTGAAAACTCAGGTTGATAGTTCAGTCGATCAATCACCGAATAATCCGCAGTCAAATTTTGGGTATAGCGGTCATAATTCGCGGCTGAAACACCAGCAGCAACAGCTGAAGATCGTAAACTCGCCAGACAACTCTGAAAATTCCGAGTCGGCGCAAAACTGCTGTTATTTGCAGCTGTTGGCGTTGTTGTAGTGGTCGTAACTTTTGCGCCATTGATGATCAGCTCAGCATGGGCACTATAAGATAAGGTCAACAAGGCAGAGCCTAGAAAAAAAGGGAAATAATGTTTCATGTCTTAACCATAATTTTTGAATTCAAATTTCTTGTTCACCTTAACACGCTCTATCAAGATGTATAGTTTGGAAACGTAACTTTGAATTCATTCTTCGTGATTTAAATTTAAAGTTCTCTTTTTAAATTCAAAACGCAGATGCTAATTTAAATTTAAAAAAATCGAAGCTCATCTTTTGAATTCAAAAACACAACCAGAACGTCGCATCAGTTTTAAATTCAAAAAACACTCCGATTTAAATTCATTTTAACAACCCAACTCATGAGATCAGAAGAGAAAATTGCTGATTTATAGCTTTTTTCTCACTTCTAAATACTTAGAACCCAAGAAAATAGATACCCACAGGCCCATCATTTAAATTCAAAGCAACGATACTCACCACTTTTAAATTTAAAACTTGAGCGCATTTTTAAATTCAAAAACAACATAAGCAACTTCTCATGATTTGAATTCAAATTAAACCCTATAATTTAAATTCAAAAGTCAGAAATAAAGTTATCCACAACCCAACATAAATCCAACAGCATTCATTTTTTGAATTTAAAAATAACGGGCATAAAAAAGCGATCCGTAGATCGCTCAATTGTGGATAAATATTTTAAATTTAAATACTCATTTCATCCGTCAAGGCCAACGGCACAGGTAAAATCTGAGCAAGTTTACGGCATAAAACAGTTAAATCATCGCGATTATTCGGCATCAAAGTAATATGACCCAACTTACGACCTGCACGCTCAGACTTATTATAAAGATGTAAATGCACACCATTGAGCGCCAAAACGTCTTCTGATCGAGGATGCTGACCAATAATATTGATCATTACCGTAGGACGAATCACCTCAGTTGAACCTAGCGGTAATCCTGCAACTGCGCGAATATGGTTTTCAAATTGCGAGCAAATCGCACCTTCAATCGACCAGTGACCTGAATTGTGTACGCGACATGCCATTTCATTGGCATATAAACCTTGTTCAGTCACAAACAATTCAAGCGTCAGCACACCCACATAATTGAGGTGATTCAACAAACGAGTAATATAGTCTTGCGCAACAGGTTGTAAATCCGTGCTATTTGGCGCAGGCACAATAGAGTGCGACAAGATACCATTGTGATGATGGTTTTCAGCGAGCGCCCATGTTTTGACATCGCCATCTTGACCACGCACCGCAATAATCGAGACTTCACGACTGAATTTTACGAAACTTTCAGCGATCAAGCTTTTGGCAGGGCCAAGTTCAGCCCAAGCTGTATCAATTTGATCTTCTGAACGTAATACGAATTGACCTTTGCCATCATAGCCGCCTGTCACGGTTTTCAGTACGATAGGCAAACCTAAGTCGGTTACAGCTTGTTTTAAGCTATCTAAGCTGTCTACCGCACGATACGGCGCAACTGGAATACCTAATTCATCGAATAAGCTTTTTTCAGCTAAACGATTTTGCGCAGTCGCCAAAGCTAGGCGAGGAGGGTGCAATGTCTTGGTTTGGGTTAATACATCCACATCCGCGACAGGGGTATTTTCAAACTCAAGGCTAAATACATCCGCACTTGCAATAAAATCCTGTAAAGCATGCTCATTTTTACTTGAAAAGACAGGTCCTAAAATTGCAGCAGGACAATCTGTTTCAGCTTCAAAAAAGGTACATTGAATATTCAGAGGTAACGCCGCTTGCGCCATCATACGGCCAAGTTGCCCGCCGCCAAAAATACCGATGGTTTTATTCATTTATATGACTCTCTTGCTCAGACAAAGTCTTCGCCTTGCATTCGGGCAAAGCGTTGCTTTGCTTGTCCTCATTCATGACCAGGAATGTTTTTGCTCGACACTTTCTCAGTTTGTGCAGTACGGAAATCCGCAACATTTTTTGCGATCTCAGGACGGGTTAAACCAAGAATTTGAGCCGCCATGATTGCAGCATTGGTCGCACCGGCTTGACCAATCGCCAATGTTCCCACCGCAATGCCCGCTGGCATTTGTACGATTGAAAGCAATGAGTCAACACCATTTAAAATAGAAGATTTAACAGGTACGCCGAGTACCGGTAAATCAGTCTTGGCTGCACACATTCCTGGTAAATGCGCAGCACCACCAGCACCTGCAATAATCACTTGGATACCACGATCACGGGCTGTTTCTGCATATTCAAATAAACGGTCTGGGGTACGGTGCGCAGAAACCACTTCAGCTTCAAATGGAACACCCAATTGTTTGAGCATATTTGCTGTATGTTCAAGCGTTGCCCAATCTGATTGAGAACCCATGATAATCCCGACTAAAGGTTGGCTATCTGTTGCGACCGCATTCATTGGCTTTTCCAAAACTTGATAAAAATAGAGCAGTGTCTCGACTTACGCCAAGCACAAAGGAATAAATTGGCAGATATTATAGCGGTTTTTTCAAGCATCCCCAACTAAAGAACGCTTTTAAAACCCGCCAAAAATTTAGCTTTGATTGCGAAAAACGAAATAGACACAACCGAGTAAACACAACATTGCCCAGACATAATCCAGCTTAAAAGGCTGTTTAAACATAAACAGTAAAAATGGGACAAAGACCAATAAGGTCACCACTTCCTGAGTAATTTTCATTTCCCCCAAACCCCAACCATTTTGACTCAATAGTTTGGTGGCAGGAATCATAAAACTGTATTCGAGTAGGGCAATACACCAACTCAGTAAAATCGCCTGCCATATCGGTGCATCATGTAAGTATTTTAAATGGCCGTACCATGCCAAGGTCATAAAACAATTGGAAATCACCAATAGACAAAGCGCTAAAAGAGTAGGGCTCAAGTTCATGTCCTTCTAATTCAGAATACAAGCTTAATAGGGAGATTGGAGTCAATATAAAAGCGCTGAAATATTAACACTTCTTGCTTTAATTTTAAGTAAACAACAACAACGAATTTTGACTATCTTTTCCATATCAGCCTTGCTATCTTTTGAGGCAAATTTTTAATTGCATTACACACGTTTATTGCGTGATTGGATAAAGAGAGAAGCATGATGCATCTGCATATTTTGGGTATTTGTGGCACATTTATGGGGTCTTTGGCTCTATTAGCACGAGATTTAGGACATAAAGTCACAGGCTCAGATGCCAATGTTTATCCACCGATGTCGACTCAATTGGAAAATGCAGGCATTGAGCTGATGCAAGGCTATGACCGTAGCCATTTGCAACCGCATCCAGATCTAGTCATCGTCGGCAATGCCATGAAACGAGGCATTGATGCGATCGAATACATGCTCAATGAAGGTTTGCCGTATATATCAGGTCCACAATTCTTAGCAGATCACGTGTTGCAAGGTAAACATGTACTGGGGGTCGCGGGGACACATGGTAAAACCACGACCACGACTATGCTCGCTTGGGTACTCGATCAAGCAGGTTTAAACCCCGGCTTCTTGATCGGTGGTGTGCCACTTGGTTTTAGTGAAAGCGCGCGTTTAGGCGGTGGCAAATATTTCTGTGTTGAAGCAGATGAATATGACTCTGCTTTCTTTGATAAACGTTCTAAGTTCGTTCACTATCACCCTAAAACGGCGATTTTAAATAACCTTGAATTTGACCATGCCGACATTTTTGATGATCTTGCTGCGATTCAAAAACAGTTCCACCATCTCGTGCGTACCATTCCAAGCGAAGGGCGTATTATTGCACCGATTACCGAAACCAATATTGATGAAGTGTTGGAACAAGGCTGCTGGACACCTGTGGTTCGTACCAGCCTAGAGCCTAATACTCAAGTCGCTTTATCTGCTGAATTGATCAATACAGATGGCAGTCATTTTAAAGTGCTTGAACACGGTAACGTGATCGGTGAAGTAAAATGGAGCATGACAGGCCAGCATAGCGTTGCCAATGCTTTAGCGACTATTGCTGCCGCGCAGCATGTCGGTGTCAGCCTTGAACAAGCCTGTGATGCATTATCAAATTTTGGTGGTGTAAAACGTCGTATGGAATTGTTAGGTACTATACGTGGCATCGAAGTCTATGATGACTTTGCACATCACCCAACCGCGATTGAAACCACACTGGACGGCGCACGAAAGCGTCTAGGTCAGCGTAAACTTTGGGCGATTATTGAGCCCCGATCAAACACCATGCGTATGGGTAGCCACAAAGATGGTTTAGCGCATTCAGCACGTTTAGCGGATGAAGTCATCTGGTATCAACCAGAAGGTTTGGATTGGGATTTACAACCCATCATCTCTGCATCATCAAACAAGGCCGAAGTCAGCCGTTCTTTGGATGACATCATTTCCCGTGTGGTGAATGAAGCAGGTGAGGGCGATGCTGTGGTGATCATGTCCAATGGTGGTTTTGGTGGTTTACACCAAAAATTGATTACGGCTTTGTCGTAATTAACCTCAACACTTTCTCTCACTTATTGAAAAAATTGTATTTCAACGGAATCTTACAAGTTCTCATCCAATTTCAGGATCAGCCTGCGGCTCGCCCTACTTTTCTTTCGGGAAAAGTAGGCAAAACCATTGTCATCTGCAAAACCTGTCCTCTTCTTGCACTTATTAAGATATATCGCAGAAACAATATCTTATTTACACCACGCAGGTTGCAGATGACATTTCCGAGTATCATATTTCATCGAAGTCATGTTAATTCAGTATCGTGACAGGCAGCATCCATACCAAATACAGATATATTCCATCCAATATTAAACTGCAATCAACTCAATTTATTCACTAATTTCAACGGCAAAATCTTCATTGCAATCCCCACAGGCAACCACGGCCACTGTGGTACATACGCTTTTACAGGTGCTTTCTCAATTGCTTTCACTAAAGCTCGACAACCCGTTTTCTCATCCACTTCAAACGGCAATTTTTTTGCGCCCTCATTCAACTCAGTCCGAATATAACCAGGGAAAATCGTTGAAACTTTGATTGGTGTATCCAGCAACTCCGCACGAATCCCTTCTGCCAAATGCGCCACTGCTGCTTTACTCGCAGCATAAGTTGATAGATGCTTCGGTAAGCCACGCATCGCACTCATCGAAGAAATCACCACCAAATGCCCTTGATTCTGCGCTCTAAAGATTTCAACCGCCGCTTCACATTGTGCCAATGCCGAAATAAAGTTGGTTTCTGCCGTGGCGCGATTAATTTCAAAATGACCTTTGCCTATACGGCGTCCTTCACCGACACCTGCATTGACAATAATACGATCAATAGTGCCAAACTCTTGTTGGAAGTCTTTAAACACCGTAAAAACATCATCGTAATGGGTGACATCCAAAACTTTAATTTTGACCTGAACCGAAAATTGGTTTTCTAGCTCTTGTTTGAGGGTTTCTAACCGCTCTAAACGTCGTGCACAAAGCGCAAGGTTGTAGCCTTTGGCAGCAAACTCACGCGCCATACCTGCACCTAAACCTGAACTTGCACCTGTAATTAAAATCGTCTTTGCCATGTCTGCCACCTATTCTTGTTTAAATCCATGTTAAAAGTTCTGCATCACACGCTTTTAAATAATGATGCTCATTAAAACTGAGTAATTGCAAATGACCATTGTTCCAACGCAACGTCGTGATACTGGCATTGGCAAGTGACCAATTCAGCGCAAAAATTTGTTTGGCATTAAGCCCCAACACCTTGCCCACCGCCACTGAAATCACACCACCTGAGCTAAACACCACCGCTTGACGCTGCTGTGTGGCATCCATACTTTCACACAGTCCATGCAACGCTGTTTCCACTCGTGATTGAAATCCTAACCATGTTTCATGATATTCATGGTCGTATTGCTCTCCAATCCAACGATCAATCGCACCATCAAAGATTTTAGCCAGATAAGCACGCGGGTTTGTAACTTGTGCAATATCCTGTTTGAGTAATTCAGGTTGATTAAAACGCGGTTCATATTGCGCAAATACCTGCTGATGATCAAACTCGTTCCATGCAGACTCAGTTTGAATCAGCGCATCCTGAAAACTTTCTGCCAAAGCCAATTGCGCGGTTTGTTGATGACGTTGCATTGAACCTGCAAGCACAAATGGGGTTTGCTTTAAGCTGCGCTTAAAAAAATCACCCACCATCTGCGCTTGTTGCTCGCCTTTGGCTGAGAGCTGGTCATAACTTGCTGCACCAAAGGACGCTTGCCCATGTCGCACCAAATATATTGTGCTCATGGCTTTAAAATATCCTCTAATTTCGCCACACATTCAGGAATAAGTTGCTGCGCCGCTGTATTGTCTTGAGCAATCAGTTTTAAGGCCCGAATATGCAAAGCATGAATCATGATCCAGAAATCTTTAAAGGCTGGATTATCGGTTTGTTGATGGTAGTAGCGATAATAAATTTGTTGCGCAATCACCGCTAAACGGAACAGACCAAACACTTCATAGAAAGCCCAATTTTCAGGTTGTAAGCCTGTTTTCTCAAGATAATAATTCACCACTTGTTGACGCGTCAGCATGCCTTTTAGATTGGTGGGCTGACGGCGAGTGGACTTCATCAAAGCATCATCATCATCCTGAATCCAATAGGCGAGGGCGCTACCTAAATCCATCAACGGATCGCCCAAGGTCGCCATTTCCCAGTCCAAAATACCAATCACTTCAGTCGGTTGATTTGGATTTAAAATCACATTATCAAAACGCCAATCATTATGAATAACGCAGGTTTTCACGTCGTTAGGGATATGCACTTGCAACCATTGACGCACAAAAGCAAAATCAGGCACGTTCGGGGTCAGTACTTTGCTATACCGCGCATCCCAGCCCTCCACCTGACGTCGACAATAGCCGTCACCTTTACCGATTTTTTCTAACTCAGTGCCCTGATAAGGGACTTGATGCAGTTCAATCAATTTATCTAAGACATTCAGACACAGTTGCTGTACCTGTTGCTCATCGAGTTGTAATTCTTTGGGTAAATTGGCACGCGGAATAATGCCTTCAATCCGCTTCATCACATAAAAATCACAACCGATGACACTCTCGTCTTGGCATAGCGCAACCATTTCGGGCAGCATTGGATAGAACGGGGCGAGGTGCTTTTGCACATTGTATTCACGGGCCATATCATGCGCGGATTTGGCTTTGGTGCCTTTGGGTGGGCGGCGTAGAATCAGATCTGCATTGTCATATTGCACACGGTAAGTCCAATTGGAAGCACCGCCTGAATATTGGGTCACTTGCGCTTGCCCTTGTAGCACCACAGCTTGTTTTTTTAACCATGTTTCCACTGCGGAAATATCCAGTTCTTCACCATGACGAACCTGTCCACCCACATCAATCACTGTCATTTTCTTATATCCTTATTTACGACCATAGCCACGTTTTTTTAGTTCTAATTTGGCAATCATGCCTTTATGAACTTCATCAGGTCCATCAGCTAAACGTAAACTACGCGCTTGATTAAAGAATGCCGTGAGTGGAGTATCTCGTGAAACACCTTCACCACCGTGGATCTGAATCGCCATATCCACCACATTTTGCAATACCGTTGGTGCAACCACTTTAATCGCAGAAATTTCAGTCAGTGCAGCCTTATTGCCCATGGTATCCATCTTATATGCGGCATACAGCGTCAATAAACGGGCTTGGTCGATTTGCACACGTGCTTCAGCCACGCGCTCTAAATTTCCACCCAATTTCAGGATTTCTTGACCAAAAGCTTTACGTGACATGCCACGATCAATCATCAGCTCCAAGGCTTTTTCTGCTGCGCCAATGCATCGCATACAATGGTGAATCCGCCCAGGCCCTAAACGACCTTGTGCAATTTCAAAGCCTTGTCCTGCACCACCAATAAAACTACTGACAGGGACACGGACATTGTCAAAGCTGACTTGACCATGACCATGTGGCGCATCGTAATCACCAAATACAGGCAACATTCGCTCAATCGTTACGCCTTGCGTATCAATCGGCACCAATACCATAGAGTGTTGATGATGACGGTCTTTGCTCGAATCAGGCGTATAAGCCATAAAAATAATCACTTTGGCGTTGGGGTCGCCCAAACCAGATGACCACCATTTACGCCCATTTAACACAATCTCATCGCCATCAATCACCGCTGTGGCTTGCATATTGGTGGCATCACTAGAGGCAACCGCAGGTTCCGTCATACAAAAGACCGAGCGAATCTCTCCATTCAATAAAGGTTGCAGCCATTGTTGCTTTTGCGCATCACTCCCATAACGCCACAATACTTCCATATTGCCGCTATCAGGTGCATTACAGTTAAATACCGTCGGTGCAAGTAAGCTACGTCCTGTAAGTTCAGCAATACGAGCATATTCCTGTACCGATAAACCAGCACCTAGCTCGGCATCAGGCAAAAACATATTCCATAAACCCGCGGCTTTGGCTTTGCTTTTCAGTTGTTGTAATTGTTCAGGCCATTGCCATTTGGTCCAATCGCCATCGACATTGAGTTGATGTACCTCATCCCAAAACGCTTTTTCAATCGGTTCTATTTCTTGTTGAATAAAGGCTTGCGTTCGTGCAATAAAATCCTGTGCGCGTTCAGATAATGCAAACATCATCAGCTTCCTCAAGGTAAAAATGTGGCGAAAGATCATTCGCTGCTTTACATCACCATAAGCGAAATTTTATTATGAATGAAATGATTTTATTTTATTTAGAACTATGAACAATATTCATAATACAACCCCTTTAGAAGTAGGGCATTTCCATCGTATTGATATTAATTTATACCCGCTTTTTATTGCCATTTTTGAACAAAAAAGTATTTCTAAAGCCGCACAACTGCTGTGTATTAGTCAATCCGCAGTGAGTCATGCCTTACAACGCTTACGCACACAATTGAATGATGAACTGTTTGTGCGTAGCGGCCAAAAAATGTTGCCTACACCCTTTGCCGAGCAGATTTATCAACCCATTCAAACGGCATTGCTAAGCATTCAAAGTATTGCCATGCCGCAACAAACGTTTGTACCGAGTATGTTGCAAAGCCTTAAAATTGCCATTCACGATGAAATCGAGCCGATTATTTTTCCACAATTGGTCAATCACTTTGCCCAATTAAATCTCGATATTCAGTTTCTCAGCTCTAAACTGGATCGTAAAAATATGCTGGCGGATTTATCCGCCCAACAAATCGATTTTGTGATTGATTTAGTGCAACCCTATCAAGCGAATTTACAATTTGAAAACCTGATTGAAGATCACTTTGTCGTATGTACTCAACAAATGGAAATGGATTTATCACTGTATTTATCTTCACCGCATATCGGGGTTTCATCACGGCGCACTGGCATACTCTTGGAGGATATTTACCTTAATCGCCAACAACTGTCTCGCCAAATTTTTCTGCGTTGTCAGCATTATTCAACCGCTTTGCAAGTCCTCTCACAGTACCCGAATTCGATTTTGACCATTCCACAAAGCATTTTAAAGCACCTCAATTATGCAGAAAATCTGCATATTCATGCCTTACCGATCGAACTGCCAAAAATCAGCATGGGCATGTATTGGCATGACCATGTGAAACAAAATCCACGTCATCAGTTTTTACGTCAAGAGATCTTAAAAATTTTTAATTAAGCTCATAAGCACTATGCACACAAGCCACAGAGATGGAGGATATCGGCGATTCGAGCCTTAGACACAATCATTTGCGGTTCATCTAAAAATATGTAATGCTACGCGCAGATTTGGATGTCACCATCCATACGAAATTCGTTTGACAAGGGGAGTAGCCTCCTCCAAACCGAAGCGCTGAAATTAAAATGCTTCGGTGTCAGACCTCCGTCATTACACTTTGCAAAAAGTCGGACTCTGAGCATCATCCTCATCGGTGATGTAGGCAAGACCTTGATCATGTTGAAACAGATGTTTTTTTAATTCATCTGGCAACTGGTCAAGGTTTTTTTATGCCGCTTCCATTTGCCAGATCGGGAGTGGTAATGGAATCTATCGGCAACTTATGGTTGTATCTTGTATTCTTTGGCATCGTCACTGTGATGCTATTGATCGATTTTTTAGGTTTTAAACAGAAACAAAACCAAGACGTGCCGATTCGGCAAGCCGCTTATTGGAGTGTGGCATGGGTCACTGCGGCCATCCTATTTGGTGGGGGCCTATGGCTGTATTTACAGCAAACTATCGGGACAAATATCGCCAATCAAAAAACCATGGAATACTTCGCTGGTTATCTGCTTGAGAAATCATTGGCGATTGATAATGTCTTCGTTTGGTTGATGATTTTTGCCGCGTTCGCCATCCCACCAGCCTTACAACGCAAAATTTTGCTCTATGGTGTGCTCGGTGCGATTGTGCTGAGAACGATCTTCATTTTCATCGGTGCTTGGTTCGTTCAAGAGTTCTCTTGGGTACTGTATATTTTCGGCGCATTCCTTGTGTATACAGGCTTTAAATTCCTGAAAGGACAAGAGCAAGAAAGCAATATTGAAGACAATTTTTTACTCAAATGGTTACGCAAACATATCCGTATCACCCCTCAACTTGAAGGTAACAAATTCTTCGTCCGACAAAACGGACTTTTGTGGGCGACGCCGTTATTTTTGGTGTTGGTATTGGTAGAAGCGTCCGATGTGATTTTTGCGGTGGATTCGATTCCTGCAATATTCGCCGTGACCACTGACCCGTTTATTGTCCTCACAGCAAACTTAATGGCGATTTTAGGCTTACGTGCGATGTTCTTTTTACTGGCAGGTGCTGCAACGAAATTACATTATTTACCTTATGGCTTGGGCATTATCTTGTTGTTCATTGGGACAAAAATGCTGTTGCTGGATGTGTTCCACATGCCGATTTGGATCTCACTCGGTTTTATCATCATAGTATTAAGTATTACGGCGTATTTATCGTTACGTCACAATAAGCGTCAAGCGCAATAATACGCTGAACATGAAAAAAGGGACTTCAATCAAGTCCCTTTTTTCCATTTAAGCATCATGTGTTTCCATTGGATCAACCCATTTTAATTTAGGCCATTGTTGCAACCATTTTTTAGACTCAACACGATTTTTGAAGGTGGTATAGCTGACCAGTGCAGGATTCCAACAGAGTCGTAATTCAAATAAATCTTGTAAACCAAATGGTGCAATCAGCTCCAGCTCTCCAGATGAGTTCAAACGAAGCGCGATAGCGGTTGCCGTTTCAGGCCATAATGATAAAGCATGTTCGATAGATGCTAAGGGCTGAATTTGTTCGCCATTTTCCTTACGATACCATGTATGCACCAAAGCTTGATTCACCACATCCCATTGCTGCTGAGGGAATAAGTCTTCTAATGTTTGTTTCACTCGCTGCTGTACATCGTTATTGCGTTCCTGCCCATCATAATAAATCACGTCAATTTCGCTATCTTTTAAATCAAAAGTCTGACCATGCAAAAATGCCCAAACCGTATTGCGAATCACACCTGCACTTAAATATGCACGTGGTTCGATCCGTGCAAGTTGTTTTAACATTGCATAGAGTTCGGGGGTATTTAGGATCAAATCGAAAAGAATTTTTCGATGGTGTATTTGATACAGTGTCATTGTTGTTTAAATCCTTAAATTATCCAAACAGCTTCCCCATATTCACCCAAAAGTAGAGTGAATTGACTCAAAAGATTACTCACATTTATACACTTTTTAGCCGCTTAATTTAGGCGAATATTCCAGTAACTTGGGCAAAATCAGGTACAATCAACCGAAAAAAGTAAAACTGTAGGTTGTTATGACGTTGGCTACTCAGATCACGGTTGTTCGTGGTCGCTTCTTAGATATTCAAAAAACCGTTTCCCAAGCAGCAGAAATCGCCGATCAAGTGCGTTATATCGAAGATGGCGTACTCATCACCGAAAATGGCAAAATTCGCTGGTTTGGTGCTTGGAATGAAGCCCAAGACCATCTTCCTACAAACGTTGACATTCAGCATTATCCTGAGCAATTGATCATTCCGGGGATGATTGACACCCACATCCATTTTCCACAAACAGAAATGGTCGGTGCATACGGCGAACAACTCCTCAGTTGGTTAAATACCTATACCTTCCCAACCGAAATCCAATTTAAAGACCAAGCTTATGCCCAAGAAATTGCAGCATTCTTTGTCAATGAACTACTCAAAAATGGCACCACCACCGCATTGGTGTTCTGTACCGTCCATCCTGAATCAGTGAATGCGTTATTTGAAGCCGCACAACAGCACCAGATGCGTTTAATTGCAGGTAAGGTAATGATGGACCGTCATGCACCTGAAGCCCTTTGTGATACAGCAGAGAGCGCCTATGACGATTCTAAAGCACTCATCGAAAAGTGGCATGGTCAGGGTCGTGCCTTGTATGCGATCACTCCGCGTTTTGCGCCCACCTCTACACCAGAACAATTAGAAAAAGCAGGACAACTTAAAGCAGAGTTTCCTGATGTCTATGTGCATACGCATTTAAGTGAAAATAAAGATGAGATTGCATGGGTCAAAGATTTATTCCCAGCGCAAAATGGCTATCTCGATGTTTATCACCATTATGGTCTAACAGGTCAGCGTTCGGTGTTCGCGCATTGTGTTCACTTAGAAGATACAGAATGGCAATGTATGCATGACACAGACTCCGCTATTGCTTTCTGCCCAACCTCAAACCTGTTTTTGGGCAGTGGATTATTTCCATTGAAAAAAACATGGGATCAACAAGTCAAAGTTGGTTTAGGCACGGATGTCGGGGCGGGGACTTCATTTAGCTTATTGCAAACGGTCAATGAAGCCTACAAAGTACAACAGTTGCAAGGTGATAAACTCTCCGCTTTTGAATCGCTTTATCATGCCACTTTGGGTGGGGCAAAAGCGCTCGATCTGGATGATAAACTCGGTAACTTCAATGTCGGCAAAGAAGCGGATTTCGTGGTGCTAAATCTGCAAGCAACCGCTTTACAACAACTGCGTCAGTCTCGTTCAAAATCGATTGAAGACAGCCTATTCGCCCTGTTTACCATGGGCGATGACCGCAATATTGAGGCCACTTATATCTATGGACAAAAAGCCTATAGCCAAAACTAAAGCCTCAAACAAACGAAAACTTGGTTTGATATTGTTGGCGATTGGAACTGCGATCTTGCTGAAACGAGATAGCACTTCTCGGCAAAATGGCAGATATTCATCATCAAAAGATGCATGAAAACTCATTTTGTTTTAAAATTCTCCCATTCGCTCAAATTTTCGAGGTGTTGCAGGTCAACACCTTTTTTATTTTCCCATATTTAATGTTTTAGGAATCTGCCGATGACCATTGCAATGCGCATTATGATTTCAAGTGAAGAGATTCAAGCCAAAGTGAAAGAGCTTGGCGAAAAAATCAATGCACACTATGCTCAAAGTGATAAAGAACTGGTATTGATTGGTTTACTGCGTGGTTCCGTCATTTTTATGGCAGATTTATGTCGTGCCATTGAAAAACCACACGAACTCGATTTTATGACCGTTTCTAGCTATGGCGGTGGTACAACCTCTAGCCGTGATGTCAAAATCCTGAAGGACCTGGATGGTGAAATTCACGGTAAAGATGTGTTGGTGGTCGAAGATATTATTGATTCGGGTAATACACTCAACAAAGTAATGCAAATGCTGCAAACGCGTAAACCAAATTCAATTGAACTGTGTACGCTGGTGAGCAAACCATCACGCCGTGAGATTGATTTAGACGTAAAATTCTTAGGTTTTGAAGTCGAAGATCGCTTTATTGTCGGTTATGGTCTCGATTTCGATCAGAAATATCGTCATTTACCTTTTATTGGTGAGATTGGTCTTTAAACGATAAGTTAAGGCGCTATTAAGCGCCTTTTTTATAACTGTATTCATCAGAGACCGCTAAATCTTGCACAAAAATACGACATAAATAAGCAATCTACTACAGACAGCACGCGCTTGATCTAGCAGGATAAAAAAATAAATCGCTTTATGAAACAAGGAGAAAAACAATGTGGACGCTGATTGTTGCAATTGTCGTAGGTTTTTTTGCAGGTCTAATCGCCAGAGCCCTACATCCAGGGGATGATAAAGCAGGTTTTATCGTCACCACTTTACTCGGTATTGCGGGTTCTTTATTGGCGACCTATGGGGGGCGATTACTCGGTTTATACGGGGAAAACTCAGCAGCAGGATTTATTGCATCCGTGATCGGTGCAGTGATTATTTTATTTGTTTATAACCTCGCCACCAAGAAAAGTTAAAATCGTTGGATCACGCCCAATTCATCCAAAATAATGAATTGGGCGTATTATTTTTTATAGTCCTAATTCCTTCCAAATCATTTGAATATCTTCAGCACTACGTCCACCGACCATTTTCAAACCATTTGAGAAGATTAAAGTTGGTGTACCACTCACACCCAACTTACGTCCTAACTCTAGATTTCGATCTATCGGATTGGCACAAGTTTTGGCTTTAGGTTGAACATTCTTTTGCAGTAAATTTTTCCATGCGTACGATGGATTTGCATCACACCAAACTTGCTTAGAAACAGCGATAGATTGCGGTTTTAAAGCATAGATAAAGGTATAAATCGTCACATCATTGAGTTTGTCTAATTCAGCTTCTAATTGCTTGCAGTACGGGCAGTTTGGGTCTGAAAAAATAGCGAGCTGACGTTTGCCATTGCCTTTGACCGTTTTGATCGCATCCTGCAAGGGAAGTTGTTTCCAATCAATTGAATTTTGCTTTAATACCAAATCCTTGGTGAGATTTTTCTGATCTTTTAAGCGCACCATTGATCCAATAAACATGTGCTCTGCAGTGTCATCGAGATAGATGATTTGATTATCCAGATTTGCACTGTATAAACCTGCCATTTCAGTGCTTTGAATATTGGTCACTTGGATATTGGGATAGTTCTTATTTAAATTACTTTTGAGCGTTTCCACATTGGCTAAACTCAGAACAGAAACACAGCTCAATAATGAGAATATCCCAATTTTTTTTAACATGACTGATACTCGAATCAAAAATCAGCCGCTATTGTAATCCGTCTCTCATAGCTAAACAGCTCGACTTACTGAGTCGCAACCAAAATCAAACCAATTCTCGCGATGTTTCACGTGGAACATCTACTTCAAAGTGGTATTCAAGTTTTATTACATTTTATTTTCTGTCCTTCTGAATCTTTGGTACAACATCATATTCCTTGCTGCTGACGGTATTGACTCAGGGATAAACCTGTTTGACGCTTAAAAAAGCGATTTAAATAAGATGGATCAACAAAATTCATCTCACTAGCAATACTTTCAATACTATTGTTAGTCGTGCTGAGTAGAACCTTTATCTCTAAAATTACCTGACGATAAATTAAATCTTTAGGTGAATCATTAAATACAGCCTTGCAGATTTGTGAAAGATAAAATGGCGTAATTGCTAACTGTCCTGCATAGTAACTGACACTACGATGTTGCTTACTCTGATGTTGTAGTAATTTCCAAAACCGCCAACAAAGCTGCTCCTGACGGCTAAACTGCTGTGCTTTGCGTTGTAAAGCAGTAGGCATGTGGGCTGTAATTTTTAGAAAAAAGTTCTGCAAGTGATTTTTTAGCATCAACATACGGTAAGCATGAGCTTCCTGATTAATCAAGTTACATTGCTTTAGCCATAGACTTAACCAGACATGATGGTCTTGATCGAGACGTAAACGTGGTACATCATTTAAAAATGAAAATAACTGATGAGGTAACTGGAAAGCAATATCTGCTGCCAAACTACGATCAATCAAACAGTATGTGACCTCAAACTGTCTCGACTTTTTTAGGACTAATGCAAAGGAATCATCAGATAACACCAAAACATCATGTATCTTCACAGTATAAGTTTGCATATTGATATTGATCAGTGCACTACCTTTATGACAAATCAAAATCACCAAATAACTTAAAGGCAATGGATAACCAAGGCTTTCCTTAAAATCACTTTGTCCTATGACGATCGGCGCATGATCGTGCATCATCTGCTGTAAGATCGTCTCTATATTACTTTCCATATTGACGGATTATCTCTTATTTAGCTACTAAAAATATAATTTTGTTTTCATAATTACCGAACATACCAAGTTTTTGCTCTCACTCCAATGTAAAACCAAAACCTAAAATACCCCCACCACAGGGTAGTGATCCATATTTGATTGGATCATCATTTTATTGAGAATATTGACCTATGTCACAAACATTAACTACGGAACGTCTTGTTCTACGCGCTTGGCAACTAACTGACTCTGAAGACTTATATTTATACGCTAAAGACCCACGTGTCGGCCCCATCGCTGGTTGGCCAGTACACCAAAATATGGAAGAGAGTGCTGAAATCATCAAAAATGTATTTCAACAAGACCACGTCTTTGCTATTGAACTTAAGGAAACTAAACAAGTTGTTGGTTGCATCGGTTTATTAATCGGCGAGAACAGTAATTTTGACTTATCTGATCAAGAAGGTGAGCTCGCTTATTGGATTGGAGTACCCCATTGGGGTAAGGGATTTATACCAGAAGCTATCCATGAAGTTATGCGTTACGCTTTTCAAGATATTCACTTAACTCAACTTTGGTGTGGCTACTTTGATGGCAATATACAATCTAAAATCGCCCAGGAAAAATGTGGTTTTCGCTATGACCACAGCACTGACCTACAGTATATCGAGCTCGTTGATGAACACCGTATTGAACACTTGAGCCATATCGATCAAGCCACATGGCAAGTTCAATTCGCTACGCAGACCTAATAGTGCCCTGAGCTTTATTATCAGCGTCTTGAGTCTTGTCTCAATTGATAAGACTCAAGTCCAATGAACCTCATGCGAAGGTATCACTTCCCAATACAAAACGAACCAAAGATCTTACCGAGAAGGTCATCCGCACTAAAATCACCAGTGATTTCACCGAGGGCATTTTGGGCTAATCGCAATGACTCAGCCACTAACTCGCCCGCATTAAATACCACCAGTTGCTCACGCGCTTCAGCCAAATAACGCTGAGTGCGCTTCATTGCATCTAAATGGCGTGTTCGAGCAATAAAGGTATCTTCTTCTGGCTGGAAGCCTGCATGCGCTGTGATCGCATCTATGAGTGCCTGAACGCCCATTTCTTGCTTGGCAGAAACACAGATATGGCGGAAACCTTGATAATCGCTTAATTCAGCACGTTGCCCCGTCAAGTCGCACTTGTTGCCGATCAAAAGTAATCGTTTCGGTTCAAGATGGTCCGCAAAATATTCACGCGCCAATTGTAACGGTTCATTACCTTGATTTAAGTCATACACCAACAGCAATAAATCCGCTTGCTCAATCTCTTTGATGGCACGACGAATGCCTTCTTGCTCAACGATATCACCCGTTTCACGTAGACCAGCGGTATCGGTCAAGGTCATCGGTAAACCATTCAAACTGATCTTTTCATGCAACACATCACGGGTTGTTCCTGCAATATCAGTCACAATAGCGCGTTCATGTCCCGCCAATGCGTTTAATAGGCTGGATTTGCCTGCATTTGGTTTCCCTGCGATCACCACCTGCAAACCTTCACGTAACAACTGCCCTTGACGCGCAGATTGCTGTACAGCGTGAACAGAACTTTGCACATCATCCAATAACGCTAAAATTTTACCATCCGCCAAGAAATCAATTTCTTCTTCTGGAAAATCAATCGCGGCTTCAACATGCAACCGTAAGTAAATAAGTTTTTCTAAAACGGTATTAATTTTGGTTGAAAATGCGCCCTGTAATGAGCGCACTGCTGAACGTGCCGCCGCTTGTGAAGTCGCATCGATCAGATCGGCAATCGCTTCAGCTTGAACTAAATCCATTTTGCCATTTTCAAAGGCACGCATAGAAAACTCACCCGCCTTGGCTGCAATTGCGCCTAAATCAAGTAAGCGTGCCAGCAGTGCATTTTGAATCACAGGACCACCATGTCCTTGGATTTCAACCACATCCTCACCAGTAAAAGAATGCGGATTTGGAAAACACAAGATAATGCCTTCATCCATCACTGAACCATCCGCATCATAAAACTTGCGAAAGCCAGCCATACGTGCAGCAGGTAATGTTTTTTGTGTAAGTTGTTCAGCAATCACATAGGCTTTCGGTCCAGACAGACGAATCACCCCCACACCACCACGACCTAAAGGTGTAGCGATCGCAGTAATTGTGGTTTGATGTTGCATATTATTCACCTAACAACCCTAATATTCAGCCAAAAAAAATCCGCTTAAGATTACCATCTTAAGCGGATTTATTCAGTAAAAGTTCGAGATTAAGAGGTGGTCTCAACCTTATTGAGACGATCTTTCTCTACGCTTTTATTGATAAATGACTGTTGCAGGATCGTAATACTGTTGTTGACGATCCAGTACAGCACTAAACCTGCAGGGAAGAACAACATGAAGACCGTAAACATGATTGGCATGATACGGAATACTTTCGCTTGCATTGGATCAGTCGGTTGTGGGTTTAACATTTGCTGCACGTACATGGTAACACCCATGATCAACGGCAAAATAAACCAAGGATCCATCGCAGATAAATCTTGAATCCAAGCCAACCATGGCGCATGACGGAGTTCAACCGATTCCATCAATACCCAATACAAAGCTAAGAAAATTGGCATTTGCAGCAATAACGGCAAACATCCAGACAATGGATTGACTTGCTCGCGCTTATACAACGCCATCATTTCTTGCGAAAAACGCATGCGATCTTCGCCAAACTCTTCTTTCATGCGTTGCATTTCAGGTGCAATCACACGCATTTTCGCCATAGAGCGATAACTTTTCGAAGAAAGTGGCCATAAAATCAATTTCACCAAGATCGTCAATAAGATAATTGACCAACCCCAGTTACCCACGATGTTATGGAAGAACTGTAAGCCTAAGAACAATAATTTGGCAATTGGCCATAACCAACCATAGTCCACTGTTTGATTTAAACCAACAGCAAGATCTTTCAACTCAGATTGGATTTTTGGGCCAGAATAAAATTTAGCATCTACTTCCATTGATGTACCTGCAGGTACATTAATCACTGGAGAAGTGAAACCAATAATATTCATTTTATCAGCAGACTGACGTGATTCTAGCTTAGCAACATAAGGTTGACCATCTGCTTGAGTCAGCTTTAAATGACCTGGAATCCAAGCACTGACAAAATAGTGTTGCACCATCGCAACCCAAGCATCTTTCGCGTCAAGACTCAATTTCTCATCAGAGAAATTAGCAAACTTTAACTTATTGTAATTTGCTTCAGGTGTACCCCATGCGCCACCCAAGAAAGTCCCTAAAGTGAAAATCCCTTGGTCAGATTTGCCTGGATCATCAGAATTATCACGCTTTAATTGACCAAACATCTGACCTTGCCAGTTTTGCTGACTGCGGTTGATGACTTGGTGTTTAACCGTAATCGGATACTCACCTTGGCTAAAAGTGAAGGTCTTAATCACTTCAACGCCTTCAGGCGTTTTAAAGACCAATGGAACCGTCAAGACTTGACTGGTTGCTCCATCTTTGGTCGCCACACTTTTCGCATCTGCC
Source organism: Acinetobacter sp. NIPH 1852 (assembly GCF_022549455.1). Classification (NCBI taxonomy): domain Bacteria; kingdom Pseudomonadati; phylum Pseudomonadota; class Gammaproteobacteria; order Moraxellales; family Moraxellaceae; genus Acinetobacter; species Acinetobacter sp. NIPH 1852. The sequence continues at coordinate 34,351 of NZ_JAKZGG010000023.1, forward strand.
AAGGTATAAGTTGTTTTTTCAACATCATACATTGGACGACCGCTACGGCTACTGTCCGGTCCGTTTAAACCAATTAAACCAGATTGAGCGACGTAAGTACGGTTCGCATCATTTTCAAGCATCACAAACGGCTGATCACCGTTTTTGCTTTGATCGTGGCTTAATAGCTCAATACGAACAATATCGCCACCTTTAGGATTGATCCAAAGATGGTAAAGGTCGGTTTGTACTGAAATCAGTTGCTGACTCACAGAAGGACTTTCTGTGGCTTGTGATGCAGTCACATTTGCTTGTGGCAAGTCTGAAGCCGCGGTTGCATTTTGAGCATTTGGCAAATCTGCAGATACTTCATGCGTAGTAACAACAGCCGCTTGTTGTTGCGGTGCTGTTGCAGCATGACCATAATCTTTTTGCCAAGCCAAAATAAGCAAATATGCGGTAACAAACATGGCTCCAAGAATTGCAAATCTGGCCCATTGTTGCATATCTAATATCCCAAATGATTAGAGAAATTTTGCTTAAATAAACGATCACGAAAGGGTACAGCAACGTGATGCATTTGAGAATCTATTTGATGAAACGAAATGAAACGAAGTGCTTTGCGTGGCACGGGATCATAGCCTGAACCACCCCAAGGATGACAACGGCAAACGCGCTTGGTCGATAGCCATACACCTTTTACAGCGCCATGGGTCTGTAAAGCTTCAATTGCATATTGAGAGCAAGTTGGAATATAGCGGCAACGCGGCCCCAATAATGGACTAATTGCGATTTGGTAGCATCTTATCAACCAATGCAGTAAACGTACCATTGGAGATCTCTAATTTTGGAGAGGTGTTACAACGACTTTGGAATGCTTTTTAGCTAAACGCTGTAATTTTTGCCAAGCTAAATCTAATTGTTGATGTAATTCTTGATTTGAAATTGCTTCTATACCTACTTTAGGCATCACGACAATATCGATATCAGCATTAAATTGAGCTTGATGTAAACGAAAGCTCTCCCGAGCAAGGCGTTTTATTCTATTTCGCTCATGTGCGCGACGTACCTTTTTTTTAGCAACGACAATACCCAAACGGCTATTCGGCTGTTCGGTTAATTTTGCTAAAAAAAGGAAATGGGGCTGATGCACTTTAAAAAGCGCACCATCAAACACACTTTTATAATCTGCAGCACAACGAATACGGAATTCAGTGCTAAAACTGTAAAGTGACATCACCCAAATCTGGTCAGCTTAACAGTATTAAACAGTTAAGCTATGACGACCTTTTGCACGACGACGAGCTAAAACTTGACGACCAGCTTTAGTTGCCATACGAGCACGGAAACCATGAACACGCTTGCGCTTTAATTCAGATGGTTGGAAAGTACGTTTCATATTGAAACTCCCAAAATTGATCTTTCTGTAAGGTCCGCGATTTTATGGGGCAAAGGGTCCGCTGTCAATCAAAAAGCTAAAACTTTACATATTGTTTTTATTGTTTGGCATAAAGCGAACAATTCTAATTTTATACAAAAACATCGAAAACAAAAAACATACACAAGCTATCTATTTAAATTATATCAGTATTGCGTTATATTCACAGCTTATCGACAAGCTTATACACACTTCAATTGCTGTTTTAAATTTAAACCTTGGATTTTGAATTTAAATTTCGATATGCTCAGTTATCCACATTCGCAGTGATCCGTATAAGTAAATTCAAATTTTAAAATTTAAGTTTATTATTATTAGTAAGGCTTTTTTCTGTGGAAAGTCGAGTATTTCTTAAGACAAACATAAAGTTACTCTGTGGATAACCATGTTTCTATTGATTTTATACATTGTGGATAACTTTGGGCTTAAAACTATCCACAGGATGTGCTAAAAGTTATGCACAATCGGTTTAAATTTGAATTTAATTCACGAATGCTTTTTTTTTCAGCGAAACTCGCCTGAATGTGCCTGACAGATGTGGATAACTTGGTTAGAATGGCGACCCCTTTGAAAAGTGAAGGGGCGGTTTTTGTTTTTTAAATTTAAAATGGATATATAGGGGATGCACATGCTCTGGACGGACTGCTTAACTCGCTTGCGACAAGAGCTATCTGATAACGTCTTTGCGATGTGGATTCGTCCCTTGGTTGCTGAAGAAGTTGATGATGTAATGCGTTTATATGCGCCGAACCCTTATTGGACGCGTTATATTCAAGACAATCATTTAGAGCTGATTTCAATACTGGCAGAACAATTGTCTGAAGGGCGGATACGTCAGGTCGAGATTTTAGTTGATTCACGTCCAGGGACCATTTTGTCTTCGAGTGAACAACGTGAACAACCTGCCACCACGACAGCCGCGTTAAGCAGCCAAACAACACTTATTAAAATCAAGAAAGAATCTGATTTAGCCCAACCGAGTCAAAACCCAACCAAAATAGCGAAGAAAAGACAATTAAATCCGTTGTTTAGCTTCTCACTATTTGTTGAGGGGCGCTCTAACCAAATGGCGGCAGAAACCTGTCGTAAAGTACTCACACAATTAGGTGCTTCACAGCACAATCCTCTATTTTTATATGGTCCAACGGGTTTGGGTAAAACGCATTTGATGCAAGCTGTTGGCAACGCATTATTGCAAGCAAAACCCAATGCACGTGTCATGTACATGACCTCTGAAAGTTTTGTACAAGACTTTGTGAGTTCTTTGCAAAAAGGCAAAGTTGAAGAATTTAAGAAAAATTGTCGTTCTTTAGATTTATTGTTGGTCGATGATATTCATTTATTGGCGGGTAAAGAAGCAAGTTTGGTTGAATTCTTCTATACCTTCAATGCCTTGCTCGATGAGTCTAAGCAAATTATTTTGACTTCTGATCGTTATCCAAAAGAGTTAACCGAATTGGATCCACGTTTGGTTTCTCGTTTTTCTTGGGGATTATCGGTTGGTGTCGAGCCGCCTGATATTGAAACGCGTATCGAAATTTTACTGAAAAAAGCTGAAAATAGTGGTGTTGATTTACCAAGAAACTGTGCTTTGTTTATTGCTCAACAAGTTGTTGCCAACGTGCGTGAGCTGGAAGGTGCATTGAATAAAGTGGTGGCAATTTCACGTTTTAAAGGCACCGTCATTGATTTAGATGTGGTGCGTGAATCTTTAAAAGATGTGTTGGCAATTCGAGCACGGACCATTAGTGTCGAAAATATCCAACGCGTCGTGAGTGAATATTTCCGTATTCCATTAAAAGAATTGGTTGGACCAAAACGGACGCGTATTTATGCGCGCCCTCGTCAGTTGGCGATGGGCTTAGCGCGTGAACTGACAGGCGATAGCTTTCCTGAAATTGGAATGGCTTTCGGTGGTCGTGATCATAGTACGGTGATGCATGCCTGTGAAAAAGTGAATAGCCTACGTCAAGAAGATCCAATTTTTAATGAAGACTATAAAAACTTAATGCGTCTATTACAAAGTTAATCGCGGGTTTAATGACAATAGACCCTACTTTCAGAGTTGCAAACTGCTTTTAAGTGCAGCATAGTACACTGCTAACATTCATATCGGCTTCTGTTGTAAGAGGAATAAAATCGTGCGTTTGAAAATCGCTAAAGAAAGTTTACTCAATGTTTTATCACATGTGGTAGGAGCTGTTGAACGCCGTCATACCTTGAATATTCTTTCAAATGTCAAAATTCAAACCACGCAACATGCCTTAACCATTATTGGCTCAGATCTAGAAGTTGAATTGGTGGCGAGTACCACACTGGCGGAAGGCGCTTGTTTAGAAGCAGGGGAAACGACTGTTCCAGCACGTAAACTGGTCGAGATTTGTAAGTCACTTCCGAGCGCAGCACTGATTGATCTACAAATTACCGAAGATCAACGCTGTATTTTAAAATCGGGAAATAGTCGTTTTGTTTTGGGAACGCTTCCTGCTGAAGATTATCCATTGCTCACCACTGAAAATAGTCAAGGCACGCAAGTGCAAGTCACCCAACGCGAATTAAAACGTCTTTTTGAAAAAACAGCCTTTGCGATGGCGGTGCAAGATGTTCGTTTTTATCTAACAGGAACTTTACTTGAAATTGATCAAAATCAATTACGTACCGTAACAACAGATGGGCATCGTTTAGCTTTATGTGAAGTGTTGGCATCGTCAACCGCATCTTCACCGATTCAGGCGATTGTGCCGCGTAAAGCCGTAGGTGAGTTGCAACGTTTACTCAGTATTGAAGATGAACAACTGACGTTGTTGATTGGACGTGAATTACTCAATGTCACCATTAATACGCCGAGTCGAGATAAAGAGCAGGGCGATATTATTGTCCGTTTTACCACCAAATTGATTGATGGTAAGTTCCCTGATTATCGCCGTGTGATTCCTCGTGGTGGTGACAAACACGTATTTATTGGACAAGACGTGTTTAAACAATCATTGCAACGCGTGGCGATTTTAAGTAATGAAAAATTACGCGGTGTGTTCTTGAACTTTAATCAAGACTCATTGCAGTTGCGCGCCAACAATCCTGAACAAGATGAAGCGGTAGAAGATATTGCCATTCAATATCAGGATGTACCTTTGGAAATGTCATTTAATGCACAATATATTCTCGAAGTTCTCAGTGTATTGGATGGTGATGATGTCAAGATGACTATGACTGAAGCAAATCAGTCTGTTCTTGTACAAGATCCAGCACACCCAGATCAAACTTATGTTGTAATGCCAATGCGAGTTTAATTTGCATTGATCATTTGAGTTTTAAATCATGCAAATCACGCGTTTAAATATCGAACGTGTACGGAATTTAAAAGCGGTTGCACTGAATGAGTTGCAACCGTTTAATATTTTTTACGGGGCAAATGGCTCTGGTAAAACCTCTATTTTAGAAGCAATTCACTTATTGGCCACAGGACGGTCATTTCGCACCCACATTCCTAAGCACTATATTCAGTATGAAGCGGCTGACTCAATCGTATTTGCTCAATCAATCAATGAGCGGATTGGGATGCAAAAGCTGGCTTCTGGTGAGCAACTGATCAAGGTCAATGGTGACACCATTGCCACGCAAGGACAGTTGGCAAAACTATTGCCTTTGCAGCATATTGATCCACAAAGTACCGATATTATTGACCATGGGGCGAAACCACGGCGACAGCTGTTAGATTGGCTGATGTTCCACGTGGAACCTGAGTTTTATTTTGCATGGCAATATTACTCGCGTGCATTAAAACAGCGGAATAGCTTGCTAAAGACACGGCGTAATTTAACTTTGGCTGATTTAGAGCCATGGAATAAAATGCTGAGCGATTATGGTGAGATTTTGCACTCACAACGAGTAGGTATTATTGAGCAATGGAATCAATTTTTTAAAGAAGACCTACAGCAACTGTTGCCTGATGTTCAGATCGAACTTGAGTACAGTGCTGGTTTTCATACCGAGCAAGGTTTGATGCAAGACCTGATTTCTCAACATCACCGAGACCTTGAGCGACGCTATACCGAGTATGGTCCGCATCGTGCAGATTTACGCTTAAAAACAGGGGGCGATGGCTTGCGCAGCGATGCTGTTCATGTGTTATCGCGTGGACAAAAAAAGTTGTTAATCATGGCATTAAAACTGTCACAAATTGCAATGCTACATGCGAGTAATAAGGAAACTGTGGTATTATTAGATGATCTGACAGCAGAGTTAGATTTAGCTGCACAACAACGTTTAATTGAGCGATTGAGTCAGTTGGGGAGTCAAGTTTTTATGACCACCTTAGACCATACGTCGGTATTAAAACACTTGCATGATTTGTCGATTTCTTTTCAATTGTTCCATGTTGTTCACGGTCAAGTCAGCCTTGCTGCGCCATAATTTTATTTCCTCATCTTTTTTGATAGATTAATTTTTACTAGGGAGTAACCATGAGTTCAGAGTCTCAATCCGTCTCTCAAACAGAACAAACAAATGAAAAGGCTTATGATTCCTCTAGTATCAAAGTATTACGTGGATTAGACGCAGTTCGTAAACGTCCTGGTATGTATATCGGCGACACTGACGATGGTACTGGTTTGCACCATATGGTGTTCGAGGTGGTGGATAATGCCATCGATGAAGCGCTTGCTGGACATTGTGATGAGATTGTCGTCACCATCCATGAAGATGAATCGGTCAGTGTTTCAGACAATGGTCGTGGTATTCCGACGGATATCCATCCAGAAGAAGGAATATCCGCTGCCGAAGTTATTCTAACGATTCTGCATGCTGGTGGTAAATTCGACGATAATAGCTATAAAGTATCGGGTGGTTTGCATGGGGTCGGGGTATCCGTCGTCAATGCTTTGTCGAAAAAATTACATCTGATTATTCATCGTGCAGGACAGACCCATGAGCAGGAATATTGTCATGGCGATTCACAATATCCATTAAAAGTAATTGGCGAAACGGATAAGTCCGGTACAGTCATTCGTTTTTGGCCAAGTGAGCTGACGTTTAGCCAAACCATTTTTAGCGTTGAAATTTTAGCGCGTCGTCTACGAGAGTTGTCGTTCTTAAATGCTGGCGTACGTATTGTACTGCGTGATGAGCGAGTTAACTTTGAACACGTCTATGATTACGAAGGTGGTTTATCTGAGTTCGTTAAATATATTAACGAAGGCAAAACCCATTTAAATGAGATTTTCCATTTCACTACGGATACCGATAGTGGGATTGCAGTTGAAGTTGCATTGCAATGGAATGAAAGTTATCAGGAAAATGTTCGTTGTTTTACCAACAATATTCCACAAAAAGATGGTGGTACGCACCTTGCTGGTTTCCGCGCAGCTTTAACGCGTGGTTTAAACCAGTATCTTGAAAGCGAAAATATCCTCAAGAAAGAAAAAGTTGCGGTCACTGGTGATGATGCCCGTGAAGGTCTAACGGCGATCATTTCGGTTAAAGTTCCTGATCCAAAATTCTCATCGCAAACCAAAGAAAAATTAGTTTCAAGTGAAGTGAAGCCTGCGGTTGAACAGGCGATGAACAAGGAATTTTCTGCTTATTTGCTTGAAAATCCTCAAGCAGCGAAATCAATTGCTGGCAAGATTATTGATGCGGCACGCGCACGTGATGCGGCACGTAAAGCACGTGAAATGACACGTCGTAAGAGCGCACTTGATATTGCAGGCTTGCCAGGTAAATTGGCAGATTGTCAGGAAAAAGATCCTGCACTTTCTGAACTCTATCTAGTCGAGGGTGACTCTGCTGGTGGTAGTGCTAAGCAAGGTCGTAACCGTAAAATGCAGGCGATCTTACCGTTAAAAGGTAAAATTTTAAACGTTGAGCGTGCACGTTTTGACAAGATGATTTCGAGTCAGGAAGTAGGTACGCTGATCACTGCTTTGGGCTGTGGTATTGGGCGTGAAGAGTATAATCCAGACAAGTTACGCTATCATAAAATCATTATTATGACCGATGCGGACGTGGATGGTTCACATATTCGTACCTTGCTGTTGACCTTCTTCTTCCGTCAAATGCCAGAGTTGGTTGAGCGTGGTTATATTTATATTGCACAGCCGCCTTTGTACAAGTTGAAAAAAGGCAAGCATGAGCAGTACATGAAAGACAATGATGCATTGGAAACCTTCTTGATCTCCAATGCGATTGATGAACTTTCATTACATGTCAGTGCAGATGCACCTGCCATTACAGGCGCAGCATTGGCAAGTGTGATTGCTGATTATCAAGTATCGCAAAAAAGTTTGCTGCGTTTAACCCAGCGCTATCCAGCAAGTTTATTGGATGCTTTACTTGAGCTAGATGCATTTAAGATTGATCACACGCATGAACGTGAATATGTCGAAGCATGGGCTGAGCAATTACGTGGCGCAATTGTGAAATTGCAACCAAGTTTGCGTCCTGAAATTACCTTTGAAGCGTTTGATCGTGAAAATGCACAAGGTGAAAAATCAGCACATTACTGGCCGCGTGTAACGGTTTATGTACATAACTTACCGACCTCTTATTTACTGGATGCTGGTCTGTTAAATTCTGCTGAATATGCGCGTTTACTTAAAAACTCGAAGAGCTGGTTTACCTTGCTTGAAGAAGGTGCTTACTTACAAAAAGGCGAGCGTCGTATTCAGGTCAATACATTCCATCAAGTATGGCAGCATATTTTACAAGACTCGCGTCGTGGCATGATGATCCAACGCTACAAGGGTTTGGGTGAGATGAATGCTGAACAGCTTTGGGAAACCACGATGGATCCTGAAAACCGTCACATGCTGCAAGTCACCATTGATGATATGATTGAAGCAGATCGTATGTTCTCTTGCTTGATGGGTGATGACGTAGAACCACGTCGAGCATTCATTGAGGAGAATGCACTCAATGCGGACATTGATGCTTAATTAAATAGTTATTCATGATCTAGCTCAGCTTTCATATCCTGAGCGAAAAAAAGGCGATACCAATCTTGGTATCGCCTTTTTAATAGATCTATGTTTCACGTGGAACGCGACTGTTTATTTGAGATTAACTCTCTACAAAATCGCTGACTTGGATAATTGCATGGCCAAATAAATAACCCGCCGTGACCAAGACACTGATCCACAGCAAAGCACCTAAAATATTATAGATGACAAAGTGGCTGTAATTCATGTTGCTTGAACCTGCCGCTAAAGGGGCAAATGAACGCGCAAAGGGAATGAAGCGAGCAAGCAGAATGGTTTTTCCACCGTGCTTTAAAAAGAAGGTATTGGTTTTCTGTAGATAAGCTTGCTTAATAAAGCGTGATTCGGTATTGAAGATACGATCGCCAAAGTGGCGACCAATATGATAATTCACCATATAGCCGAGCGCAGCAGCAAAAAAGAGTAAGCTGATCATATAGCCGAGATGCATGATTTCAACCACTGAACACAGCGCACCAACTGCGAGTAATAGGCTATCCCCAGGTAAAAAGAACATAAAAACAAAAGCTGTTTCCGAAAAAATAATCAGAAATAAAATAGCGTAAATCCATAAACCATATTCTTGAACTAAAATTGGCAGGAAGTGCTCGAAATTAAAAATAAAGTCTAAAGAATTCATTCAGTTTGCGTTGTCCCAAATAGCGTACTCACCACATTGGAGTACAAAAATATTAAATGAATCACACCCTCAGGATTCATTTGTAAGAGATAACTTTACAATAATAGGGGCTTGAGTATATCGAGCCTGAAGCCAAAGCTCAATTTTTTGGGAATATTCCAACAGTTACTGTAACTGAGCTTGTTGAAAAAATCATGACATCTTAAATGGTTTTTCTTAATGATGAAGCACTTGAGAGATTGTTTAAGTTTTATGCTTGGCGATGAAAATGTAGTATCCACAGACGCGCTTAGATTCGAGCATCTATGGATACTTGATTAGATTAGTCTACAAAAGCGCTTTCTAACTCTTCTAACTCCATCATGAGCGTTAACAGTTGTTCTTCATGCAGCTCAAGTTTGGCTTTCAGTTCGTTTTGCTCATTCATTAATTTAATGAGGTCATCTTTACGATTTTCTTCGTACAGTGCAGTGTCAGCTAACAAATTCTCAATTTCGGCTAAACGAGGCTGAAGTTTCTCAATTTGTCCCTCAGTTTTCTCAATATTTTTACGGATCGGTCTTGTGAGTTCACGGTGGCGTACCGCAGCTTTACGTTGCGCCTCTTTATCTAGCTTTACCGATGTCATTTGAGTGGTCGATGTTTTTTGCAAGGCCTTTTGAGCATTGATTTGTTGCTGACGCGCTTCACGTAACCATTTGGCATAGTCTTGCAAATCTCCGTCAAACTCAGTGCATTTCCCCGCATGTACCAATAATAACTCATCACAGACACTGGTAATCAATTGACGCTCATGCGAGACCAATACCACAGCACCATTAAAGTCTTGCAATGCCATGCTGAGGGCATGGCGCATATCCAAATCTAAATGGTTGGTTGGCTCATCCAGAATCAGGACATTTGGACGCTGCCAAACGATCAATGCCAATGCCAAACGCGCACGTTCACCACCTGAGAAGCTTTCACAAGGGGTGTCCATACGTTCACCACTAAAGCCAAAACCGCCTAAAAAGGCACGTAAAGCGGCTTCACTGATGTGTTTATCTGCGATGCGAGCCAATTGCAGCATTGGGCTGGCATTTGCATCTAAGGCATCCATTTGATGCTGTGCAAAATAACCGATATTGAGCAGTTCAGATGCTTTGTATTCACCTGCCATTAAGGGTAAATCACCCACCAGTGTTTTGATCAATGTTGATTTACCAGCACCATTCATTCCCAACAAGCCAATACGAGAGCTTGGGGTAATTTGCAGACGAATCTTCTCCGCGATCATGGTCTCACCATAACCAATGCTGGCTGCATCTAGACTGAGTAGCGGCGAGCTCATTTTGGTGGGTTCACGAAAGCTAAAGGTAAAGGGGGTGTCGACGTGTGCAGGTGCAAGTTGTTGCATCCGTTCAAGTTGTTTGATACGGCTTTGTGCTTGACGTGCTTTCGTCGCTTGGGCTTTAAAACGATCAATATATTTTTGTAAATGTGCACGCGTTTCTTGCTGCTTTTCAAACGACTGTTGTTGTTGTGCCAAGCGTTCACTACGTGTGGTTTCAAAGGTTGAATAATTGCCTGTGTATAGTGTTAATTCTTTATTTTCAATATGCAGAATACGATCGCAAATGGCATCCAAGAAATCACGGTCATGTGAAATAAGAACCAATGTTCCTTCATAGGCTTTTAACCAGTCTTCTAACCATAAAATAGCATCTAAATCTAAATGGTTGGTCGGCTCATCTAGTAAAAGTAAGTCCGAACGGCTCATCAACGTGCGCGCCAAATTTAAACGCATTCGCCATCCACCAGAAAAACTAGAGACATTTAATTGGAGTTGGTGATCGAGGAAACCTAAACCCGCCATCAGTTGAGCGGCTTTAGCAGGGGCGGCATAGCCATGAATCTCATCAAAACGACCATGCAGATGCGCTAACTCATCATTGCTGAGCTGATCTGGATCGGCCAATTTTTGTTGTATTCCCCAACACTCTTCGTCGCCAGAAAGCACAAAATCGATTGCTGCCATTTCTAAGGCTTTAATTTCTTGCGCCATATGCGCCACGGTCCAAACCGCTGGACGCGTTAGATTGCCTTCATCTGCGACGACGTCACCTAAAAATGCGGCAAATAAAGTCGATTTTCCTGCGCCATTTACACCTGTAAGACCAATCTTCCAGCCTGGATGAAGCTGCATTGACGCTTTTTGAAAGAGGACTCGCCCACCACGGCGTAATGAAACTTGGTCAAATTGGATCATGAGCATGCAAAATAGCGATAGATTGCTGCATTTTAAGGTGATCGGGCGTGAATGCAAATTTTATCTTGTAGATGTGTGGCGGCTGACATTTTACAGCGGCTAAATGAGCGCTTAAAAATGTGATGAATATGATTAAAACTGATAAGAACCCGATGTATGTATATAAAAGCACTATGATTTTGATCAAAATTTGACTATATTCATTCGGTGCTGATGGAAAAATATGCAAAATAGTAAATAAGGGAAAACAAGATGAAAAAAGGATTTTGGGCATTGAGTGCCGCGACTCTATTCGTCATGAGCACGCAAGTGCAAGCAAAACAAAAAGTTTGTGTATTCGACTTATTGGGACGAGCGGGAGAGTCATATAAGCTGATTGAGGAGTGGCGACTTTCGGCTCAAACTTGGCAAGGGGATATCGAGCTTATTCCATATCAGGATGAAGAAAAAGCTGAGCGTGATTTTGATGCGGGCAAGTGTGATGGCGTGTACATGACCTCTATGCGAGCGCGGAAATACAATAAATTTGCAGGTTCGATTGATGCCGTTGGTGCTGTAACCAGTAATGCAATTGCGCAAAAAGCAATTTCTTTTGTACTTGATAAACGTAATCAGCACCGTCTAATCGCGACTTTAAATGGCGAAAAATTTGAGGTTGCTGGAATCATTCAAGTGGGGCTGGCTTATATTTTTGTACGCGATAAAAATATAAATACCATTGAAAAAGCCAAAGGTAAGAAATTTGCTTATTTACATTATGACCAAGCGCAAAAAACCATTGTTGAAAGTATGAATCTGATTGCTGTGCCCTCAAATATTTCAGACTTTGTGCAGAAATTTAATCGTGGTCAAGTTGATGTGATTGCAGCACCTGCTTATGCCTATAAACCCTTAGAGATCAATAAAGGTTTAGCCAATGGCGCATTATTTAATTTCCCTGTCGTGAATATTACTGGTGATTTAATTATTCGTCCTGAAAAATTCCCGACCGCTTTCGCAGTTCAATCTCGACAATGGTTTGTTCGGAAGTTACCTGCCAACTTTGCAATGGTGCAACGTCTAGAAGCTGGTATGGATGCCGCAAAAATTACCTTGTCAAATGATGACAAGGTGCGTTATCAAAAAATGTTACGTGATGGACGCATGAATTTAACCAAGCAGGGCGTGTATGATGCCACCATGATGAATGTACTGAAACGGGCACGGTGTACCGTTGAAAGAACCAATTTTGAATGTTCTTTAAGTGGTGAGTAAAATAAACTGGTTAAAAAATGACAAAAAATAGCAATACCGACACAAAAAATAGAGCATTAGCTCTATTTTTTTCCATAAAACATGATTAATATTTGCTTTGAACATGGAGTACAGACACATTAGTTTGTAGAGGGATGAAAAAATGAAAAAAATTGCATTAGCTGCGATCACCGCATCAATCGTTGGTTTTTCTGCTTCGGCGCAAGCAAATAAAGTTGAAGTTTGTGTATTTGATCTATTGGGTAGATCTGGTGAATCATACAAAATGATGCAGGATTGGGCACTGGCAGCCAAAGGTTGGGGTGCAGATGTTAACTTGGTTGCAATGACGGATGAGGCTGTTGCGGATAACAACTTCAAAGCAGGTAAATGTGATGCAGTTGCGATGACATCGATGCGTGCTCGCCCATACAATAAATTTGCGGGTTCAATCGATTCGTTAGGTGGTGTAACCAGCAATGAGATTGCACAACGTGCAATTACCTTTGTTTTAGATACACGTAATGCTGCAAAAATGACAACCAATTTGGGTGGCAACAAATATGAAATCGGTGGTATCGCGCCACTTGGTTCTGCGTATATCTTTGTACGTGACAAGAACATCAACTCAATTGAAAAAGCAGCAGGTAAGAAATTTGCGGTATTGGGTTATGACGATGCACAAAAAATCATGGTCCAACGCGTAGGTGCCCAAGCTGTACTTTCTGATATTTCGAACTTTGCTGCGAAATTTAATAATGGTCAGGTCGACATGGTTGGTGCGCCAGCCTATGCGTATAAGCCATTAGAGTTGAGCAAAGGTCTAGGTGCAAATGGTGCGATGTTTGATTTTCCTGTATTGCATGTGACTGCTGATCTTGTCCTTCGTCCAGAAAAATTCCCAGCTGGTTTTGGTCAAAAATCTCGTGATTGGCATGTGAAGCAACTACCGAAAGCATTTGCAATGATCAAGCGTTTAGAAGCTGAAATCCCAGCAAAATACAAAATGAAATTAAGTGATGAAGATAAACTTAAATATCAAAAATTACTCCGTGATGGTCGTATGGATTTAACCAAGCGTGGTGTCTATGATGCAAGCATGATGTCTGTGTTGAAGAGAGCACGTTGTTCGGTCGACAAAGCGAACTTCGAGTGCGCATTGCCGGGTGAATAATCAAATATTGCTATAGAGCATACTTAAAGCCTAGATTTATCTAGGCTTTTTGTTTTCTTGTTTGTGTCATTTCAGTCATTGTCTTTACTTGGAAAGACCGTAATCATAGCGATATAAGAATCAGATGAAATCGTGAAGATTTAAAAATATGTTTGATCAGGACGATGAAACACCATTAAATTTAAGCCCATATTCATTTGATGAACTTCGATTCGAGACTAACTCATTGTTTGGTTTTTTGATTTCATGCAACAACAATTAGCCTCGCTGCAAAGGAAAAAATAAAATGCCATGGTTTAAAACGTTTTTACTCGCGTCAAGCGTAGCAACATTTTCTCTGAGCACACATGCAAAACAAACGCTTTGTGTATTTGATTTGGTTGGAAGGAATGGCGATGTATACGCCTTGATGAAAGACTATCAACTTGCTGCGAAAGCATGGGGTGCAGACATTGAGTTACGTGTAGGACAAAATGAAGCCGTACTTGCTGAAGACTTTAAAGCAGGTAAATGTGATGCTGTCAGTATTACAGGGATGCGTGGTCGCCAGTTTAATCAATTTACAGGTTCACTTGATGCCATTGGGGCAATTACCGATTTAAAGTTTGCAGTCAAAGTGATGCAAGGTTTGTCGAGCCAGACCTTTGCCAAAGCAATGGTCAATGGTAAATATGAAGTGGTCGGTGTCATTCCGATTGGTGACGCTTATCTGATGGTCAACGATCGCGAGATTAATACGGTTGCGAAAGCTGCAGGAAAGAAAATTGCAGTTCTGGACTATGATGAAGCCCAGAAAATTATGGCGTCTCAAGTTGGTGCTCAGGCGGTGAGTTCAGACGTCACTAACTTTGGTGCCAAATTTAATAATGGCCAAGTGGACATCATTGGTGCACCAGCAGCAGCATTTAAACCTTTGGAACTGCATAAAGGTTTGGGTACTAAAGGCGCAATTGTCAATTATCCAATTTTACAAGTGACTGGAAATATTATTATTCGCTCAGATAAATTCCCAGAAGGGTACGGGCAAAAATCAAGACAATGGGTCAGTTCACAACTGCCACGTGCGGTTGATATTTTAGGCAAAATGAAAGCAGATATTCCACAAAAATACTGGATGGAAGTCCCTGCATCGGATAAACCTGGCTATCAAAAATTAATGCGTGAAGCGCGTATTGATTTAACCAAACGCGGTATTTATGACAAACGCATGATGAAATTGTTATGGCAGTTCCGTTGTCGTGAAGATGCCAAGAATTTTGAGTGTGGTTTACAAGATGAGAATTATAAATAATCTTGTAAAAAGTCATTAACTGCACTTTAAAACTTCAAAGACAGACCCGATATTGAGTATGCTATACTCAGGGTCTGTTGACATTTCACAGATGCTTGCGACAGAGAACATTTTTAGACGGTACAAGGCATGTTTTGCGAAATTTAGTCATTCTAAATGAGTAAGACATAACGCAGTAGCGGCAAAAAATGCCCCTGTCCCGCAGGGTTATGGCTAAAACTTCCCCAAACTTCGTTATGAAACTTGACAAGGGGATCGCCATTGTCTGTGTTTCATGCCTTGTTTGAGTCGTTTTAGCCTATAACGCAATGCATGGCTGAAAGGTCAGCAGACCCTGTTATCGGGTCTTTTAATTTGTTAAAGACGTATTGAAGTCTGAGGAATATCCACCATGAACGCCCAAGCTCTCGAATTGTCAGATAATGCTGCCAAAAAAGTTCGCCAATTGCGCGAAAGTGAAGGGAATGACGACCTCATGCTACGTGTTTATGTCACGGGTGGCGGTTGTTCAGGATTCTCTTATGGCTTTAATTTTGCTGAAAGCGTCAATGAAGATGATGCTGAGTTCAGCAACGGTGATGTCAAAGTTTTGGTCGACTCGTTAAGCTATCAATACTTAGTTGGGTCAGTGGTTGATTATCTTGAAGGATTGGAAGGTTCTCGTTTTGTGATACAAAACCCGAATGCGACGACCACTTGTGGATGTGGGTCATCTTTTTCGATCTAATAAATGCTTGTTCTCGAAAAAGCTTCTCCGATTGAGAAGCTTTTTTATTGCTTATACCGCCGTCATCGTGCCTAAAATACGATCGCCTGATGCGCCTGTGACGGCTGGTAAATTGCCACTGAGCTGTTCAACGAAGCGCATTGCCAGCCAAGCAAAAGCAGTTGCTTCGACCCACGTGGGCGCTAAACCAAGCACATCAGTTGTTTGCACTGACCAATTATGTTTACGTAAACGCCAGCGTAATTGTTCAAGTAGAAATGAGTTATAAGCCCCGCCACCACAGACATAGACCTCACCTGTCGGCATCAAATCTTTGCTTCGATAAATCGCTTTCTTGATCGCACGTGTGGTCAGTTTCATTAGTGTGGCTTGGACATTTTCAGGTGTATCTTCGAGTTCTTCATATTCGAGATCATTGCGCCAATCGCTGATTTGATCATCTAACCATTCAAGATTAAAGTCTTCACGACCCGTACTTTTTGGTGGTTCTTTAGAAAAATATTCATGTGTTTGTAAACGATCAAGTAGTGAGCGAATCGGTTGTCCATACGCGGCCCAATCGCCATTTTCATCATAGGGATGACCCGTATGGCGATGACACCATGCATCCATGAGAATATTGGCAGGGCCTGTATCAAAACCATAAACAGCGTTTGGATTGTTCGCAGGCAGCATGCTGACATTGGCGATACCGCCTAAGTTCAAAATGACACGATGGATACTGTCATGTTGAAATAACGCTTGATGGAATGCTGGTACCAATGGTGCACCTTGTCCACCCGCAGCCATATCACGTCGACGAAAATCGGAAATAACAGGGAGCTGGGTGATCTCAGTAATAATGTTTGGATCACCAATTTGTAAGGTAAAACCATATTCAGGACGATGGCGAATAGTTTGCCCATGTGAACCAATTGCTTTTATTTGCGTTCGATCTAAATGATTCTTTTCAATCAGCGCATTAATGCCATGCCCAATCATTTTCGCTAAAGCAACATCCGCTTTGCCCATACGATCAATTTCATTGTCATCTGGTAGCGTTAATGCCATGAGTTCGTCACGTAACTCAGGCTCAAAAGGTACTGTTAAAGTGGCATGTACGGTTAAAGGTTCAAATGAAGTTGCAACAATATCAACACCATCCATGCTTGTGCCTGTCATTACACCAATATAGATTGCGCTCATGTACAACTTCCCCTGCAAGACGCTGAAAAAATGTTAGTATATCGCACAAATTGAATAACTGATGTGTTTAGGTTTTGTGATGTCAAATTTCTTGCCAGCCGAAGAACAGCTTGCTCTCATTCAACGAGGCACGCACGAGATTATTTCTGATGAAGATTTACTGAAAAAGCTCAAAGAGAATCGTCCACTGCGTGTAAAAGCAGGCTTTGACCCAACGGCTCCTGATTTACACTTAGGGCATACGGTGCTGATTAATAAGCTTAAAACTTTTCAAGATTTGGGACACGAAGTGACCTTCTTGATCGGTGACTATACTGCGATGATCGGTGACCCATCTGGGAAAAGTGCGACCCGTCCGCCGTTGTCTCGTGAACAAGTTGAAGCCAATGCCAAAACTTATCAAGAACAAGTTTTTAAAATCTTAGATCCAAACAAAACCAAAGTACGCTTTAACTCGGAGTGGTTTAATCAAAAAACTGCGGCTGATTTGATTCAATTGGCAAGTCAACAAACCGTATCTCGTATGTTAGAACGTGATGACTTTACCAAGCGTTATAACAACCATCAGCCTATTGCGATTCATGAGTTCTTGTATCCGTTAGTCCAAGGTTATGACTCCATTGCACTTGAAGCAGATGTGGAGTTAGGTGGAACAGACCAAACTTTTAACTTGCTGATGGGGCGTACTTTACAAAGTCGCTATGGTCAAGAATCACAAGTTTGCATCACTGTGCCGATTCTTGAAGGTTTAGATGGTGTCAATAAAATGTCTAAATCTTTGGGTAATTATATTGGTGTATTTGACACACCGGGTGCGATGTACCAAAAAATCTTGTCGATGCCAGATAGCTTGATTGAACGTTACTTTGATTTACTGAGCTTTAAATCACTTGATGAAATCAAAATTTTACTTGATGAAATGGCAGCAGGACGAAATCCACAGGAAATTAAGCGTATCTTGGCGCTTGAACTGGTCGAACGGTTCCATGATGCGGAAGCGGCTGAAAATGCGCATAAGAGCGCAGGTAACCGTGTTACTGAAGGTGAAGTACCAGAAGATACGCCTGAAGTGACCATCTCACGTGGTGAGTTTGGTGGCGAGTTATTTATTGCAACGATTTTGCGTGTGGCAGGTTTAAACGCGAATGCGGCGGCTGCAAAAGATGCGGTTGGTCGTGGTGCAGTTAAAGTGGATTGGAATGTGGTCGATATGAGTTTCTCTGTAAAAGAGAATGTCACTTTAATCATCCAATCGGGTAAAAAAGCAATTGCACGCGTCACATTTACCGACTAAATCAAATAGAAATAAATAAAAAGCAGGCCTTGAGCCTGCTTTTTATCCATAAATAGATGATAAAAACAACGGAAACACCGAATTAGTAGAAAAAAGAAACAAGCGAAAGGGAAAGTTAAAAAAAGGGGTTGTGTGGAGTTAGAAATGCTGTAGAATGCACATCCATCGGCGGTGATGCAGATAAAAACTTGTTGAGAAACAAGGATTTGGATTGAAAGATTTGAATCTTGTATTTGAGAATAAGTTTTAAAAATATCTAAATTGCCTGTTGACTTTTAAGAGATTAAGAGTAATATAGCCGACCTAGCTTGATGGTGACGAATCATC
>NZ_JAKZGG010000024.1:0-48950 GCF_022549455.1 Acinetobacter sp. NIPH 1852
TGTTGACGAAGATGGCAACTGGAGTGTTCCAAACCCAGGCAATCTAGAAGATGGAGACGAAGTTACTGCGGTTGCAACAGACCCAGCAGGCAACACCTCTGATCCAGCAACAGCGATTGTGGACACAACCCCACCTTTAATTGCATTCGATAATGTTGATGATGCGTTTGTTAATGCTCTACCGTTGCAAGTTGGAGATGATGTTTCAGTGGGTAGTCATACTTACTTGTTACTCGCTTCTCTAGCAGGGCTTGATCTACAGCTCGGCTCGGCAGGCATTGGTTTCAACATTGATGAAGGTCATACAGGTGATATGACGTTCAACTACAGTGCACTGATTAGTGCGGATGCGTTGGCTGACTATGTACTTGTTCTTCAAAAATTTGATGAAGAAACAGGACAATGGACTGCAGTGACTGGTCCAGGTCAAGCTGATCTATTGAGCTTGTCATTGTTTGGTGGTACTACAGTAACGGTTGATGGACTTGAAGAAGGTCAATACCGTGCCTTCATGGCCTTTGATGGATTGCTTGGCGTAGGATTGCTAGGTACTTTGTCAGGAACTGCAGATCTTTACGATCAATCACAAATTGGTGGTTATGAAGTTATAGCCGCTGAAGGTAACGTCATTACTGATGCTGGTATTGATGGTGACGTTGATGTTATTACAGACACCACCGTTGTCAGTATGGTAAATGGTGTAGCCGTAGTAGATGGTGGAACAACCATTGATGGAACCTATGGTACCTTGGTGATCAATCCAGATGGCAGTTATACCTACACACCATTTAGTGGTGATGCAGGTTTAGGTCAAGTGGATCCATTTGTTTATACCTTATTTGATCCTGTAACAGGTCAAACTGCAAGTGCAACCCTCTATCTACATATAGATAGTGATGATGTCGATATGACATGGAACCCAGCAGATCCATCTCAACCTGCAACAGTAGATATTGTTGCAACAGATGATCTGAATGTTGCAGAAATCAATCCACAAGCATTGCTTGTCGGTGATGATATTCCATCAGGTAGTCATACTTACTTGTTACTTACTTCTCTAGCTGGTCTAGATTTACAAGTAGGTTCAGCAGGTATCAACTTCAATATTGATGACGGTCATACTGGTGATATGACATTCAACTACAGTGCATTGATTAGTGGAGATTTATTAGCAGACTACGTACTGTGTATTCAGAAGTTTGATGAAGAAACAGGACAATGGACTTCGATCACAGGTTCAGGTGATGCTGATCTGTTGAGTTTGGCACTGTTCGGTGGAACAACGATCACTGTTGATGGACTTGAGGCTGGTCAATACCGCGCCTTCATGGCCTTCGATGGATTGTTTGGCTTAGGTTTAGTAGGCACCTTGTCTGCAACCATGGATCTTTATGATCAATCGCAAGTTGGTGGTTATGAAGTGGTAGCGGCATCAGGTAATGTCATTACTGATGATGGTATTGATGGTAATGCCGATGTTACGACACCATTTACGACTGTTAGCAGTGTCAATGGCGTAGCAGTTGTTGCTGGTGGAACAACCATAGACGGCACTTACGGTACCTTGGTCATTCAACCAAACGGAAGCTACACCTATACACCGTTCAATGATGTAACTGGCTTAGGTCAAGTGGATCAATTCACTTATACCTTATCGGATCCTATTGGTGGAGCTGATGCGGCAAGTGCAACGCTGTACTTCCATATCGATAGTAGTGTTGTAGATATGACTTGGAATCCAGCGGATCCATCAGAACCTGCAACATTCACATTTACTGCAACCGATGATGTCGATACTGCATCACTGTTGATGGTAAATGAAGTGGACAATGACTACTTTAATGCCTCGGCTTCATTGTTAGGTATTTTAGCAACCACACAGACCTATACATCAGGCACATTCACATTAGATTCTAATATGGATGCGAATGGATTGATTACAGTTAACTCTTTGGCAACTGCAGGAAGTGTTAACATTAATTTAAATCTACAGATGAATATAGGTGGTGTTTGGACAACAGTAGCGAATGATAATTACTCTGGAATAATCTCGTTACTTGGTACTTTGGCATCACTAGATCTATCTACTTTAGATTTAGCTGCTGGAACCTACCGTATCCAAACTACGATGCAACAACCATTGTTCGGTGGATTGGCAGCATTAGTTGGTATCAATACTGATGTAAATGTTACTTATCTTGACCAGTTTGTAGTAGCTGACACAATTGTTGCTGAAGGTAATATCTTCGGTAATGATTCAACAGGTTCTACATTCACTCAACTACAAGTAACAGATGCAAATGGCAATGTAATCGATGTTTCATATGGCACTGTGATCGAAGGCCTACATGGTAATCTAGTGATTAGTGCAAATGGTGATTACACTTATACACCAACATCGGGTACTACCGGTGGCAGTGAAAGCTTCAGTTATACCTTGACTCACTTGAATGGTGAAACAGTGACAGCAACATTGAACATCAATGTTGGTTACACGATCCAAGGCAGTACAGGTAATGACATCATTATTGACAGTGCTGGTGATGATCTGATCTATGCAGGAGCAGGAAATGATACGATCAATACTGCAAATGGTGGTTCTGATACCTTAATCTTTGATCTGTTGAATGCTGCAGATGGTACAGGTGGAAATGGAAGTGATACTTGGGAGAATTTCCATGTTGGAGATACTTCTATAGATGGTGAAGCTGATAAGATTGATATCAGTGATCTGTTGATTGGTTACGCTGGTGATGGAAGTGAAGCATCCCTAAGCGCTTATGTGAATGTCACCTTCGATGGTACTGATACGATTATTAGTATAGATCGAGACGGTGGGGCTGGAGTACATAGCTCAACAGAGCTTCTTACATTGAAAAATGTAGATACCTCTTTAGATGAGCTACTACAAAACAATCAGCTTTTGTTCTAATCTAAATTGATCAAAAAAGAGGACCTTCGGGTCCTCTTTTTTTTAATAAAAAAAGTAAACGCATATTTTAAAATCAGTGTTATATGCTATATTTTGAATCAGGATAAATGTTTATAAACAATAAAGTGGAAGATATGACCGTTCAAACTTATAATGAACTACAAGACTTTAAAAAGAATTTAGAGAAGTGGATTGATGAACAAATACAAAGTAATAAAATAAATCAACAAGCCTATTGTATTTTTTTATCTTATGGAGATAGCAACCAAAGGTGTAACGTTTGGAATAATGTAGACACTAATATTAAGTTGGTTGTAAAAAGATTATTGAGCTTTATAGAAAAAATCTTTGAGAAAAATAAGAAACTACTTAAGTTTATAAAAATTGATTTTGCGCATAACGTAGAAAAACAGCCTTGGCCAAGTGTTGTTTATCAAGTCATCAACCAAGAGCATAATAATCATTTTCGTAAAGGTATTAGCTTGGATGAAAACTTCAATATTGCTTTTATGGAACAAGAGATTTATGGTCGGGCAATTATACGAGGATTGCGCTATGATCAAGCCAATTTCTTTGATGAACAAAATCTAAATAATGCGATCAATAAAAAATATCCAAATATTCAGAAAAAAATTACCTTAGATCAACTTCAATTTGTATGGACCTTTGAAACCTACGGTGCTATTTATGAAGCCAATCAATTTGTAGAGTTACAAAGTGGTGACTGTCAGAATGGTGTTAGGGTGTTAACTGAGAATAAAAAAGAGCATTTAACGAGCTTAGTTGAAAACAATGCAAATTTTTTATATCAGCAAATTCAGGAAAGTGGACGTTTTATTTACGGTTATTTCCCTGCTTTTGATCGTGAGTTAAAAAGCTATAATACGGTACGTCATTGTACTTCTGTATATGCTTTGATAGAAAGTTTTGAGGTAAAAGAACAAAAAGAATATTGGGAAAAAATATACAAAGCCATTGAATATGCAATAGATACTTTCTATCGAGAAAAACAAGAAAATGTCGCATTTATGATTGATGGGGAAAAAGACCAAGAAATTAAATTAGGGTCAAATGCAGCTGCAATTTTGATGTTCACGAAATATCAGGAGCTTACCCAAGATGATCGCTATCTAAAATACGCAGAGGCAATTGCCAATGGTATTTTAGCAATGATCGATGCAGAAGGGCAGACCACACATGTATTACATTACCCAAGTTATGAAATAAAAGAAAAATTCCGTATCGTTTATTATGATGGAGAAGCCGCATTAGCATTATTACGTTTATATCAGCTTAATCATGATGAAAAATTATTGGCTACAGTAAAATTAATGTTCGAACATTTTATTGAGAAAAAATATGATAAATACCATGATCATTGGTTGAGTTATTGTACCAATGAATTGACTAAAATATGTCCTGAAGAAAAATACTTTCAATTTGGTTTGAATAATTATTTAAAACATATGAATTTTATTAAAAACAGAAAAACAGTTTATGCAACATTTCTAGAGATGTTAATGTCTGTCTATAAGATGGTCAACCGGTTAAAAGAACAAGGATATAATGATCTATATGACAAAGCTGAATTTGAAAAATTAAAAGAACTGATTGAAATAAGAAGTGAATTTCAGCGCAATGGTTATTTCTATTCTGAAGTTGCAATGTATATGGAACGACCAGATAAAATATTAAATGCATTTTATGTGCGTCACGACCGTTTTAGAACACGTATAGATGATCAAGAACATAATTTATCTGGATATGTTGCCTATGTGAATTATTTTAAAAATGGTGAGTAGCCTCATGATAAATAAATATATAATAGAAAAAATAATACCAGGTACTTGGTATAGAGAACCCCAAGAGAATTGGTGTGTAAGACATATTTCAGAGAATAAATTAAATTGTAAAAAAGATGAAACGCTCTTTATTGCTATGGATAAAGAGACATGGCTAAAAGGAACTGGAAATACTGGTGTTTACGCGAAATGGGTTGATACACATGAGCTAGTTCATACCTTTTCAGATCATGTAAAAGGAGTGATTGCTCAACGTCCTGTTCCCGAGTTACCTGAATATATTCCACAATATATCGTAGAAAATTCATACGATTTTATTAGTGGCTGTGCAGAACATACAAGAAAGAATATAAAAAGTAAAACGATTGCAATTACTGGCACTGTTGGAAAAAGTAGTACCAAGAACTATTTAAATATGTTGTTGCAAGCTTATGGTTCAACTTATGCAACGATTGGAAACCATAACTCAAGAACGGGCGTAAAATTGACGGTATCAAATGCCATGTTTGAGCCAGATTATTTGATTATCGAAACTGCAATGGCATCGTTATGGATGGACAGTGGCAGTATCAGCCGTTTATCACGTCCAAATATTGCGATTATTACAGAAATAGGTGTGGGGCAAAAAGGTTATGATGAAGATAAAACCGCAGAGTTTAAAAGTCGAATTGCTGATGGTTTAAGTGAAAATGGTTTAGTTATTCTAAATCGAGATATAAAGAATTATGCTCAGTTAGTTCAGTATGTTCATCGTTATAGCAAAAATATTTTAAGTTATGGTCAACACGTTGGTGCTGATATTCGTTTAGAACGAGTAGAAGATGGCTTTACAGTTCAAATAAAAGAAAAAAAACACCATGTTCAGATAGATCATTATGTAGATGATGGTACATTAAGTAATATGACAGCATCGTTAGCCACGTTATACGCACTTGATCTTGATTTAAAGAAAGTTTTGAAATTATTCAATAATATAAACAATAAGGACTCAACATTAGCAGTCTCTTATATCAAGGATAAAGATGCTTACTTAATCGATGATACCTATAATGCAGAATATCTTTCGATGCTTAATGCTTTCAAGTTCTGTCACAATAAATTTAAGAATAATAGAAAACTATTAATAGTTGGAGATATTATTAATTTAGCAGATAAGTCCCGAGAGGTTCATGAGAGGTTACTTAGCCCAATACTTGAAAATGAATTCGAACAGATCGCTACTTTTGGTAAGGATACACTTTACTTAAATCAACTTTTACCCAAAGATCGAAATTTGGGGCATTTTACTGATGCAAAGCAATGTGCCAAACTAGTCAGAAGTATTTTGCAAGTCAATGATGTTGTACTTGTTAAAGGCTCAAGACGAAACTCAACCATTGCGACGATTCCTAGTCTGATTGTTGCTCCAGAGCAAGCGAGCACTCAACTAAACAATAATGTTAATCAATATGTGGCTGCAAATTTATCTCATTCGAATTTTTCAGGAGAAATATGGCAGACTAAAACAGAGTATGGGATTGGTTCACTCGTTTTAATTTATTTGGCTTTAAGGAAATATGCCTTAGACGAAGTTCAATTGAATTCGATTTATAAAGTCACTGCAAATGTAAATAGGGAAGCCAAAGGAAACAATGCCTTAGGGTTGTTTTTAGGGGAAAGTTACTATTTCTGCCAAATACTACAATATGCAATTTTAACGCAAAAACCTGATTGCATTTTGGCTCTTGCTGAACATTTATATCAAACAACAGGTGAAGCATTAAAAGAGATAAAGAAAGAAGCGGAAATTTTGGGTATAGATCCAAATAAAATTCTGAATGTGACGGGCCGAAATTTAAGAGATGTTGCTCAAACTAAAACATTTTTAGAAATTTTTAAAGTCAGTAAAAAAATATTTGAGTTACCTGCTCATTTTAGGAATGAATTTTTTGTAGATATTACCTATTTTAAGGGCGCAATTTTACGACCAGTCACAGCCGTTGCTTCTGATGTTAGCTTAGATGGTTTTTTATTTGTAGGTGATCGAAGTAGACGAGTCTATGTGGGCTATAGTCAGCAATCACATAAAAAAATAAGTATTCACTATACAGATGGGGAGAATGCAAAGATTGAGCATGTATTACCGTATTACCAAGCTTTTGATGAATTGCCAGGCCCTAAAAAAATATATGCAAAAAGCCCCTTTGTTAATATCTTAGGTGATACATACTTTGGTGAGTCTTATACTAAAATTAGAAAGAAAAGAGGTGCAATAGATGCATTACAAAAGTATGGTTATACACACTCGTTCGAGAAAATAGCTCCATTCTTTGCTAAAGAAGATATTAATATTGCAAACTTTGAAGCAGTTTTTACAGTTAGTGATACAGAGCAATCACCTTTAGAAAAAATTAAACCTTTTATTTTAGGTGCAGATGCCGAAAAAACCTTAAATGAGTTTTTACATAGAAATATCAATCATGTCGTACTCGCGAATAATCATTTAAAAGATTATGGGAGTGAAAGCCTAGAATTTACTTTAGACCAATTTGACAAGAAGTCGATCGCGTATATAGGTGCTGGGCGTAATCAAAACCAAGCACATGAGTATTTTGAAATTGATTGGAAAGGTAAGAAACTAGCGGTCTTTAATGGTTATTGGCATAGAGATACTGCTTACAACAAATTTGATTTCTATGCTTTAGGACAACGTGATGGTGTAGCTTGTACCAATGGTATTCTTCTCGAACAGATAAAAGCATATAGAACTTGCTTTCCTCAAAACAAAATTATGGTGATTAGTCATTGGGGAGTGGATTTTAAACCGATTCAAGACGAGCAGACTCGAATTGCAAAATTGCTTGTTTCTTGTGGCGCTGATTTGATTGTAGGTCATGGTCCACATACCATTCAACCTATTGAATATATTGATGGAAAACCAATTATTTATAGTATAGGAAATGGAGTATTTAATAGCAATGGAGAGTATGAAAAACATCAAGCAATGCCTTTTGGTTGCATCGTTAGATTAGATATGGATAAACAGTTGGTAAAGCTTTATCCAATTTTTACTAATAATTTAAAGACATTTTGGCAACCTCAACAGGTAAATAAAGATCAATTTATAGAAATAAAAACAAAAATCCTGAAAAATGAAATTGAAGTATCTAATGATGAAGAAGATAAGCTAGGTTATTTTTTTAGTATTACATTCTAATTAAAATTTAATTTTATTAGATAATTGGAGAATAATAATGGAAAAGAAAAAAACTAGTTTATGGGCTGTTATCTGTGGGAATATTCGAGATGAATTAGATTTTAAACTTACATTGACCAAAATAGTTAAACTGAGAAGTGAGTTAAAGGTTGATCATATCGTATTTTCAACATGGAATGGTGAAATAGATAAATATACTGGCTTGAGAGAGCAGTTAAAATCTCTAAAAATCTATGTGTTAGAGGGTGAACCATTGACAAAGGAGATAGAGTCAACACCCAGCAACTCAGTGAATTATTGGAGACAAGCAAGACAGTTGTTAAGTGCGCTTGATATCATTCCTAAAAATGATTTTGTATTACGGCTTAGAACAGATCGTAGTCTTAATTATATTAACTACATGGATAAACAAGATATATTTTCCAATTATAAATACAAAGTTAAAACATTTGGTAATTTCCCTAAAATTCTGAATTATCAAGTAATAGTATTCCGTCCAAGAACGGTTCGTTTATTTCAGATGACAGATTTTGTATTGCTTGGGCAGAATAAAGATTTATATAAACTGATAAATTTTAATTTTTATGATCTTGATATTCAAAAACCTGTAGTCGCAAATATCCAATGGTTTGCTTATCCATTTCTTAAAGAATTTCCTGTTTTAAGAGACTATTTGCGTTTTACTCGATATACACAAATGGTTCCTGTTTTAAGAAACTACGTTGAAAAATATCAGGAAGAATCTATCTTTCCTGAGGTATACTATAAGGTATATGCAATATATTTGCTCGCGTTATATACGCATTTTAAAATTATCAGCCCAGAAAGGTTAAATCAGGATGGAAAAAATGAAGTAGGTTTTCATCATTTTTTTACAAGTAGCAAGAATAGAGGTCTAAAATATCAAAGCTTAGGAACCATTATTTTAGATAGTGAAATCGTTAAGATGGCAGTCAGTGGGAAACTACAGAAAACATTAGCTTATGATAGGTTTATGGACTATGTGGAACGTGCAATACATAATGATGAAGATGACGATATATTTGATTTGAGTCATGATGATTATCGACAGACAGTAGAATTTTTTAACAATAATCATTTTGAATGTGATACTGATGTTGTCTGGTTAAAGAAAATTAATCGACATCCATTAAATATAAATAAATTAAACTTTTATACAGAGGTTGAAAATCAAGTTGACCTAAACTGTCTACCAATTAGCAAAGCTGAATGGGAGAAACTTACATATACAGGTTTAATTGAGCGTGACCTGTACAAGTTTTGGTTGGGTAAAGATAAGGTAGCGTTTGAAATCTCTGAAAAAATGTTATTGCCGATTGCAAGAACTGGTAATGAGTGCGCAATATACGTATTGTTAGACATGTTATACAATAATAATGTGTTATTAATAAATTTTGATGAAATTATTAGGATTGCTATTTTTTATATAAATATTCGGTTAGGTAATAAAAGTATTAGTAGTATCACAATTTGTATTACATTGATATTGATCAAGCTTCATGTGGAGGGTAGAGTCGAGTTAAAGAGATTTAAAGATATTAACGCTATAATTCTTTCAAAATTTATGGATGAAGAAGGTATTGCTGCTTTACTATCAAGTAGCAGTGAAGAGATTATATCTAAAATTATTGATCAAATTAACCTAAACATTCAAGATTATCACTTGAAGAGCCTTCTTCTTTCTATAATTAATAATGAAAAAATAAGTTCTGAATTAATTAATCATTTTCGAGGCGATGAGTTAATAGTAGCAAATAAAAAGTGGTTAACATTATAGTGGAAATGATATGAAAAGATTGGTTTTAGATATCGATGATACAATTTGTACGACATTAAATGGTGATTATAAAAATTCAGTCCCAAATTATGATGTGATTGAAAAGGTTAAGTCATATCATCAACAAGGTTTTGAAATATGTTTTTATACGAGCCGAAACGTAAGGACTTTTCAGAGTAATGTCGGAAAAATAAATGCACATACACTACCTATAATCATTGATTGGTTAAATCAATATAATATTCCGTATGATGAGATTTATATCGGAAAACCTTGGTGTGGTTTTGATGGTTTTTATGTAGATGACAAAGCGATACGGCCTGATGAGTTTGTAAACCTTTCTTATGATGAAATATGTAAGCTTATAAAAAAATAGTGAGATAATTATGATCGTAATTCCTATGGCAGGTTACAGTTCACGTTTTTTTAAAGCTGGTTACACTGTACCCAAATACATGCTTGATCTAGGCTGTGAAAGTGTTTTTGAGTGGTCCTTATCATCATTCAAAGATTACTACAAAAGTGATTTTTTCTTATTTATTATTTTTGATCAATATAATACTTATGATTTTGTAGAAGAAATGCTAAAAAAAATTGGTATTGAAAAATATAAGATAATTACACTGACAGAAAGAACATTAGGCCAAGCTGATACTGTATATCAAGGTATTAAAGAAATAGTTACTGATGATGAAATGTATATTTTTAATATCGACTCTAGATTGAAGACATTTAAAAAAATGGAAGAATTTCCTGAAAAAGATGGCTATTTGGAAGTTTTTATAGGGGATGGTGAGCATTGGTCTTTTGTTCAATCAGGTGAAAATAACCAAGTATTGAAAACTACCGAAAAAATTAGAATATCTAACTTATGTAGCAATGGTTTGTATTACTTTAAATCTATTCAATTATATAAAAAATACTTTAATGAGGAGTTAGAAAAAAAAATTGAAAGTGAGCTATATATAGCTCCAATGTATAATAACTATATAAGAGATGGAAAAAATATTGTTTATAAATTAGTAGAATCATCAGATATTGAATTTTGTGGAACACCACAAGAATACTTGGAAACATTAAATAAAATTTAGAGTAGGTAGTATGATATTAATAGCTTCTGGTGCTTATGTAACTTCAGATTTTCAGGTTGAATTAGGAAAAATTCCGCCTTGTTTGCTACCTGTCGGCAATAAAAAACTAATAGAACTACAAGTGGCTACCTTAAAAAATACTTTTAAAGATGAAGAAATATTTTTAACGTTACCCGAAAGCTATCATCTATCAAGTGCAGAGGTAAGAATCTTATCTTCTTTACATGTAAACCTTGTTTTTATTCCAGATGATTTTAAGCTTACAGAATCAATTTTATATGTGCTAAATACAAATGAATATCTGCATAGAGAAGAAGCCCTTTACTTATTGCATGGAGATACTTATTTTTCTGATTTCAATGGATTTGAAAAAGTAGATATACTTGCAGTTGCCAAGTCTTTTAGTAGCTATAATTGGGAAGTAGTGAGAAGCACCAATCAGCATGCACTTGTTTGGTGTGGTTTTTTCTCATTTTCATCTATAAGTTACTTATTGAAAGCTTTAACGATCAAGAAAAATAGTTTCGTTGACGCAATTAAATTTTATAGTGATCACTATCACTTGGATGAGTTTGAAGTTAAAAACTGGTTCGATTTTGGTCATGCAAATACCTATTTCTTTTCTCGTGCGAATATCACTACAGAACGTGCATTTAATAATCTTAATATTTCAAATGGTGTAGTGAAAAAACAAGGAAAACCCAATGTAAAGATTGACGCTGAGGCTTTGTGGTATATAAATGTACCGACTAGATTGAAAAAATATATACCCGTACTTTTAGACTACCAAAAAGATAAAACAAATAGCTACTATTGCTTAGAATATCTACCTTATATTCCATTAAATGAATTGTTTGTACATGGGAAAAATGAAACATTACAATGGAATAAAATACTTGATAAAATATTTTCATATATGTCTACCTCTATGTTATCCAAAGAGGATGTAATTGATATTGAGTTCACTTCTCAAAATATTAGAAATTTATATATGGATAAGTCGAGATCTAGATTTAAACAATATTTAGATGATCAAGGTATTCTAGAAGATAAAGTTGTAGTTTATAAAGATAAAAAACTACCAAAACTATCTCAATTATTAGAGGATTGCATAGAGAAAGTAGAAAAAGTTAAGGTTATCTATGGCGTTATGCATGGTGATCTTTGTTTTAGCAATATTCTATTTGATTCTAGAGGAGATCGTATCAAAGTCATTGATCCAAGAGGCTTAAATTTTAAAAATGAGTTTTCATTATTTGGTGATATTAAATATGATCTTGCAAAAGTAACACATTCTATCGTTGGGATGTATGATTTCATTATTTCTGGATACTATAAATTAGAAGAGACTGCAAATGGATCAATTCAGATTGTTTTTGACATAGATGAGCGAACAAAAAAAATATCCCACCAATTTATTGAGGATTTTGAGGTTGATGGGGTAAATGTTAAAGAGATCATACCTTTAGTTATCTTATTATTTTTATCGATGCTTCCTTTACATTCGGATAGACCTGATAGACAAAAAGCAATGTTCTATAATGCATTAAGGTTGTATTATGAATACATAGTTTAAATTATTATTTAACAAACTTAGCTAAATGAATTGTATAAGTATCATCAGAGATATAAAAAAGTAATTTTAATCAATAGCTAATGAGGTATACGGTGATGAAAAGTAAATTTTATTGTGTACTTCTCTTAAGTGTTGCTAATGTTTCATGTGTTGCATCTAGTAAAAAATATGAGACTTTTGATATACATTTCGTTGTGATTACGCCAAATCCCTTAGCCCATTCCACTGTAAAACTAGCGCAGTTAAAAAATGAAGTAGATATTCTCAATACTTATTTCGTAAAGGAAGATCGTTCTCCTATTATTAAATTTAACTTTAAAAGTGCATCCTTTTATAATGAGATCCAAAACTCATCTTGTTCTTTTGTTGCATTGAATAATGGTAATCGTGTTTATAATGCTGATATTTGGGCAAGACATTTTAATCTATGTAATGATCCAAAAGTTAGAGATCCACACGCTATAAACTTCTATGTTTTCGATAGTTATACGCTAAAACAAGGTTTTAAAAACCGGGATGGACATGGTAAAAGAAATGGAAATCGACCGTTTTTACTTTTGGATTGGGAAAGATTGAATCATAACGTACAAGCCCCAGAAGAACATGAGATGGGACATGCATTTGGCCTAAATCACGTATGTGCTTTAGGTGCAAAACCTGACTCTTCAACTAATATTATGGCTTCATCATGTAAGGGTGGTTCCACTGGGAAGAGAGATATTGGTTTCAATGACGAGCAAGTGAAGAAAATCATGCATTATGTTCCTTTGATTAAGGAAAAACTAGCAGTGAAAAAGTAGCTTTTGTTCTACTTTGCCCTTTGATAATATTCCAAAATTGTCGAGACTTGCTCACGATTAAATCCAATATTACGCTGTCCACCGCTACCAAGTTTACAGTCAGCACTGGTCATGATATTTGTAGAATCTTTTAGCTTGGCACCTGGTGCACAAACATGTCTTAAACCAAAAGCATGCCCCATTTCATGAGGAGTGGCCGCTTGAATTCGATAATTTAATCTTTGCCAGTCAATTAAAATAAAAGGTTGTCCTCCATTACGAAATCCCCAGCTTGTCACATCCCTATATTTAAATTTTTCGTTATATGAATCATAAATAATGAAAAGAACTTCTTTTTCTTTTCGGTGTGGAAAACACCGTTTCACCGCATCAGGGATGTTTTCTGTTACTAGAGATCTAGGTTGGTTTAGCTGATAGGCAAGATCACATTTACGTTGGCTGAAGTTTTGATATGAATAATATCGATATGGTTTAAATCTAAATATTTTTTGATTGTTTTCATCTACAAAATATTGATTTAATATATTTATTTCTCTCAGCATTTGATTTTTATTATCAAACTCTTTTGCTTTAGGAGTATTGGTTGTATAGACGAAACTTACATAGACGACAGGTAAAGTCTGGTCTTCCTCTTTTAGAACTTTTGAAGGATATGATTCTAATGCTATATATTTTTTGTCTGGTGTACTGCACGCAACACAAATAAAACTCAAAAGGATGAACGTTGTAATTTTTTTATATGACATAATTTGATTCTCTTGCGCAGTTAAGTTTTATATAGATCGCGAGTATTGTTGTGTGATTTTTGACTCATAATAGCAATTTTTTGAGGTTTTTTCACGTTGAATGACCATGAATTACATCGACAGATTTTAGAAGTTATTGCACTGATTCCCAATGGCAAAGTTGCAAGTTATGGGCAAATTGCAAAATTGGCGGGTCTGCCTAAACATGCGCGATTAGTGGGTTACGTTTTAAAGCATTTAGATAAAGACAGCAAGATTCCTTGGCATCGAGTCATTAACGCGCAAGGGAAAATCAGTGTGTTACGAATAAACGATAAAGGTGAAAATATTCAACAAAGCTTGTTGGAGCAGGAGGGGGTATATTTTCTGAATGGCAAAGTGAATTTGAAGGTTTATGGTTGGACTATTTGATAAAAAATAAAGCTAAAACACCACCAATATATTGAATCTAAATTACGTTTTAAATACAATCAGCATACATAATGTTACGTATGTTTTTTGGTATTGAAATGAAAAAATTATCTATTGTTTTTGGGGTTGTTGCGCTTAGTTTATCGGGCTGTGCAAGTATCATGTCTGGCAGAACTCAAACCATGACCTTTGAAAGTACACCAGAACTTAGCGATATTACAATTTTTAATAAAGCTGGAAAAAAGGTACATGTGGGTCAAGCACCGGTTACGGTAAACCTAAAGCGCAGTGCGGGCTTCTTTGTTCCTGAGCGTTATACGGTTGTATTTGAAAAAGAAGGATATGAGAAAAAAACAATTAATGTTTCCTCTCATGTAAATGGCTGGTATGTGGGGAATATTCTACTTGGCGGTTTGATTGGCTTATTAATCGTTGATCCTGCAACAGGTGCGATGTATAGCTTGAGTGCCAAAGAGACAAATATTGTGCTAAATGCCTTGAATAAAGGCGATATAAACGTCGATGCTCAATCATTAACAATTGTTTCGACGACCGAGCTACCAAAAGATGTTTTAGATAAAGCAAAACCGATCCCGATGAATTAAGTTTGTTGGTCTATCAGTGTAAAAAAGCATGGTAAATATAATTACCATGCTTTTTTATTGGCTGAACCGTTGTTACTTTTATTCAGTTAAATGTGGAAGAAAAGCAGGGTGTTGGTGTTTTATAGATTTAACGGATGATGAGCACTGGAATATGGCTTTCGGCTAAAACTTTTTGAGCAACACTGCCCAAAACAAATTGTTTAAAACCTGTCCGTCCGTGTGAACCCATAATAATGAGGTCTGTGCCTAGATTTTGTGCAGCACCAATAATTTCTTGGTGAACAGAAAGACCTTCCAATATTCGGGTGCTCACTGTAACGCCTAATGCTTCAAATTTCTCTTCAGCTTTCGTCAGATTGTCTTGCACATAGCCTTTAACGCGTTCAATCAATTCATTGCTTTGACCAAAACGTAGGTAGGTATCGGCTAAATATGGATCTAGTGTCACGACGCCAACGACTGTAATTTGGCTGTCTAATGCTTTGGCCAGTTGAGCAGCTTCCCGAATGACATTGCTTGCAGTTTCTGAGTCATCGATAGCGACTAAAATGTTTTGATAGGTCATGTTTATTACTCCTTGTATTTACGATGTTCTATTGAATTAGCTTATAAAATTTTGTTTAAAATATGCTTTATAGTTTCTATATTAAACCTGTTATTTATAAAATAAAACCTAGTATTTTTATAGGGATAGTTGTTGTTTATGCGCTTATCGTGAAGCAATGATACAGTTGAAAATAAATGAAAATTCTTTCAAAAATTAGAGTGATTGTATATCAATGGCTTAGGGTGATAATTGATCAATTTTCTTTAAGATAATCGGCCAATTGATCAATATCGTTTGTTTGTAACAGGTCGCGTATTTTTAAGATTTTCTTTTCATCTAAGGTATAAAGCTTCAAGGCCAATAGCTTTTCTATCTGCTCTGGAGGAAATCGATATTTAATTACTTTTGCAGGTACACCACCGATAATCGCATAAGCGGGCACATCTTGCGTTACCACAGCTCCCGTCGCCACCACAGCACCTTCACCGAGTTTAACCCCTTGCATAATCATGGCACGACTGCCAATCCAGCAGCCATCTGCAATAATCGTATCGCCAGCAGGTAGAAAGCTACGGGTATCAAACGGGAAAGTCGAGATCCAATCGGGACGATGTAATTGGTTACCACCCATCATAATCACGCACTCTGCACCAAAGCAGACGAAATTACCGATATAAAGCTGATCAATAGGCTTTTCTTGTGTTGATGGTTTGTCGTGTAAATAACGTACCACACAACGTTCAAAACCTTGATCCCAATAGGCAGAATAATAACTATAATTGCCTTTAATATGAATATTTGGATTTTTAACTGTCTTGGAAATAAACTCGAACTCACACCAATGTTTTAACGGCGTATTGATTAGTGTAGTGTCCATGTTGACTCCAAAAGCATTATAAATCTTGCTGAATAAAAACCCCTCTAAAGAGGGGTTAAGTTAATATGAAATATTAAAGATATTCCACACTCACGATTTCGTATTCAACTTCACCTTGTGGTGTTTGGATTTTGGCTTCATCGCCTTCGCTTTTACCAAGTAGACCACGGGCAATAGGTGAGTTCACTGAGATTTTATTAATTTTAAAATCTGCTTCATCATCACCGACGATTTTATAAGTCTTACGTTCTTCGGTATCAAGGTTTTCAATGGTTACCGTTACACCAAATACTACACGACCATTTTGTTCGAGTGTTTTGACATCAATTTCTTGTACTGCACCGAGTTTACCTTCGATATCCTGAATACGGCCTTCACAAAAACCTTGCTGTTCACGCGCAGCATGATATTCAGCATTTTCTTTTAAGTCACCATGTTCACGAGCTTCCGCAATCGCTTGAATGATACGTGGTCGATCAACCATTTTTAACTTTTGTAATTCTTTCTCTAAGGCAACTTTGCCTTCGGGAGTCATCGGATAACGTTGCATTCTAGTCCCCTCTAAATGGGTTGGGAAAATACAGGATTAAAAAAAGAAAAAGCCCGCCACCAATAAGGTGGCGGGACTTATCGGTAAATAATTAACCTACAGTTTGTAAATCTTGCAAGCGGTATACATCCATTGGCAATTTCACAGCAAATGCTTGGCAAACTGCTTCTGCACCATTGATCGTCGTGGTGTAATACACCTTGCCTTGTAGGGCTGCACGGCGAATCATGGCAGAATCATATTGAGCTTGTTTGCCTTCAGTTGTGTTGACAATAAGATGAATTTCACCATTTTTCAAGCGATCAACAATATGAGGGCGGCCTTCAGTTACTTTATTGACCGCTTCACACGCTAATCCAGCCTCTTTAAGGACTTGGTAAGTACCATTGGTTGCAATGAGTTTGAAACCATAAGCGATTAACTGTTTAGCGATATTGGCAATGTATTTCTTGTCTGATTCACGAACAGATAAGAAAGCATGTTTCACTTCGCCTTCAGTTGGTAAGCCCGGTAAACGTTCATTTGAACCGAGTACCGCTTTATAGAATGCTTCACCAAAAGTTTGACCAACACCCATCACTTCACCTGTAGACTTCATCTCAGGACCAAGCATTGGATCAACACCTTGGAACTTAGCGAATGGGAATACAGCTTCCTTCACAGCAAAGTGTGTTGGAATAATTTCTTTAGTGAAACCTTGTGATTCAAGTGATTGACCTGCCATACAGCGTGCAGCCACTTTTGCTAACGATTCACCAATACATTTAGAAACGAATGGAACTGTACGTGATGCACGTGGGTTCACTTCAAGGATATAAATGTCATTGCCTTTAACCGCAAACTGGACGTTCATTAAACCGATTACGCCAAGTTCTTTTGCCATTGCAACAGTTTGACGACGCATTTCATCCTGAACTTCTGGTGAAAGCGAGTACGGCGGAATTGAACATGCAGAGTCACCTGAGTGAATACCTGCTTGTTCGATATGCTGCATGATGCCGCCAATTACAACGTCTTTACCGTCAGATACACAATCAACGTCAACTTCAGTTGCATCATCTAGGAAACGGTCAAGGAGGACAGGGGCTTCATTCGACGCTTGAACTGCTTCACGAAGGTAGCGTTTAAGTTCATCTTCGTTATAGACGATTTCCATTGCACGACCACCCAATACATAGGATGGGCGAACGACCAATGGATAGCCGACTTTAGCCGCTTCAGAAATACCTTCTTCAGCCGATTTAACAATACTGTTGTTTGGTTGACGAAGCTGTAAACGTTGAATCATTTGCTGGAAACGTTCGCGGTCTTCTGCGCGGTCAATCGCATCTGGTGACGTACCAATAATTGGTGTACCTGCTTCTTCTAAAGCACGTGCCAATTTTAATGGTGTCTGACCACCGTACTGTACGATCACGCCTTTAGGCTTCTCTATACGAACGATTTCGAGTACATCTTCAAGTGTTACTGGCTCGAAGTATAAACGGTCAGATGTGTCATAGTCAGTCGAAACCGTTTCAGGGTTACAGTTGACCATAATTGTTTCATAACCATCTTCACGCATTGCAAGAGCAGCATGTACACAGCAATAGTCAAACTCGATACCTTGACCAATACGGTTCGGACCGCCACCAATCACCATGATCTTGTCACGATTTGATGGATTGGCTTCACATTCTTCATCATAAGTTGAGTACATGTAAGCTGTGTCAGATTCAAACTCAGCAGCACAAGTATCAACACGTTTGTAAACTGGATATACACCCAAGTTCCAACGTTGTTTACGGAATTGCTTTTGTGAAATACCCATCAAGTCCGCAATACGAAGGTCTGATAAACCTTTGCGTTTGAATGAACGGATATTGTCAGCGTTTAAGTCACCAAAACCTAAAGTCTTTACTTGGGCTTCAGCTTTAACGATATCTTCGATTTGGATCAAGAACCAACGGTCAATCTTAGTTGCTTCAAATACATCATCAAGTGAGAAACCATGACGGAATGCATCAGCAACGTACCAAATTCGCTCAGGACCTGGAACTTTAAGTTCTTTTAGAATAACGTCTTTTGCATTGGCAGCACCGACTTCGATTTTTTCATCAAAGCCGCTTACGCCCACTTCAAGACCACGAAGTGCTTTTTGTACAGATTCTTGGAAGTTACGACCAATCGCCATGACTTCGCCCACAGATTTCATCTGAGTTGTTAATACAGGCTCAGCTTGTGGGAATTTTTCGAAGTTAAAACGAGGGATCTTAGTAACAACGTAGTCAATTGCTGGTTCAAAGCTTGCAGGAGTGATACCACCCGTGATGTCATTTTTCAATTCATCTAGTGTATAACCGACTGCTAGTTTTGCAGCAATCTTCGCAATAGGGAAACCTGTTGCTTTCGAAGCCAATGCAGATGAACGAGAAACACGCGGGTTCATCTCGATCACGACCATACGACCATCGACTGGATTAATACCAAACTGAACGTTTGAACCACCCGTTTCTACACCGATTTCACGAAGAACAGCAACCGATGCATTACGCATGATTTGATATTCTTTATCTGTTAGTGTTTGAGCAGGGGCAACGGTAATTGAGTCACCAGTGTGTACGCCCATTGGGTCAAAGTTTTCGATCGCACATACGATAATACAGTTGTCGTTTTTGTCACGAACAACTTCCATTTCGTATTCTTTCCAACCAATTAAAGATTCATCGATCAATAATTGTTTGGTCGGAGAAAGATCGAAACCACGTTCACAGATTTCAATAAATTCTTCTTTGTTATATGCAATACCGCCACCAGAGCCACCCATCGTAAATGATGGACGAATGATCACTGGGAAACCGAATCGTGATTGAATTTCCAGTGCATGTTCCATGCTTTCAGCAACATCAGCACGAGGACATTCCAATCCGATTTTACGCATTGCGATGTCAAACAGTTTACGGTCTTCGGCTTTCTCAATCGCTTCTTTCGATGCGCCGATGAGTTCAACATTATATTTTTCTAGAACGCCATGTTCATCTAGTGCAAGCGCACAGTTCAATGCTGTTTGACCACCCATTGTTGGGAGGACTGCATCAGGGCGTTCTTTTTCAATGATTTGTGCAACAGTTTGCCAAGTGATTGGCTCAATATACGTTGCATCTGCCATTGAAGGGTCGGTCATGATGGTCGCTGGATTCGAGTTGACCAAAATAACGCGGAAACCTTCTTCACGAAGGGCTTTACATGCTTGTGCACCAGAGTAGTCAAACTCACATGCTTGACCAATGACAATTGGACCTGCACCAATAATTAAGATGCTTTTAATATCCGTACGTTTAGGCATAATTTACTCGCTCTTGATTACTGTTTAGATGCTTCAATTAATTCAATAAAATGATCGAATAATGGAGCACAGTCATGTGGGCCAGGACTCGCTTCAGGGTGACCTTGAAAGCTGAATGCTGGTTTGTCAGTACGATGAATACCTTGGTTTGTACCGTCAAACAGTGAGCGATGAGTCACTTTTAAGTTTGTTGGTAAGGTACTTTCATCAACAGCAAAGCCATGGTTTTGAGAGGTAATCATCACTGTACCTTTCTCAAGATTTTGTACAGGATGGTTGGCACCATGATGACCATGATTCATTTTCATGGTTTTTGCGCCAGAAGCGAGTGCTAAAATTTGATGACCTAAACAAATACCGAACACAGGTAAGTTTGTTGTTTCAACAATGGTTTTTACTGCTGCAATCGCATAATCACATGCTGCTGGATCACCAGGACCATTTGATAAGAACACGCCATCTGGATTTAACGCGAGCACTTGCTCAGCAGGGGTTTGCGCAGGAACAACCGTCAGTTTGCAACCACGGTCCGCAAGCATACGTAAGATGTTGGTTTTGACACCATAATCGTATGCCACAACATGAAACTTCATTTCAGGTTGAGTAAAGCCTTGATTTAAAACCCAAGAGCCTTCAGTCCATTCAAAACCTTCAGGATCACAGCATTCTTTAGCAAGGTCTAAACCAGTCAAGCCGCCAAATGCACGTGCTTTGGCAATTGCTTCTTCTTCTGTAATATTTTCGCCAGCAAGGATGCAACCATTTTGTGCACCTTTGTCACGTAAAATACGTGTCAGTTTGCGTGTATCAATATCAGCAATCGCAACAACATTGTGTTGTTGTAAATACTCACTTAGAGATTGTTCAGCACGGAAATTACTGTGTAATAAAGGAAGATCACGAATAATCAAACCATTCGCCCATACTTTATGGATACGACCTGATTCAACGTCTTCGCTATTACAGCCTGTATTTCCGATATGAGGATAAGTCAGCGTCACAATTTGTTGTGCGTAACTTGGATCAGTCAAAATTTCTTGATAGCCAGTCATGGCGGTATTAAAAACGACTTCACCAGTCGTATTTCCCGATGCACCGATAGACGTTCCTTTAAAGACCGTTCCATCAGCGAGGGCTAAAATGGCGGGGATGCTCAAACCAAAGCTCCTGAACTAAAACCACAAAAATAAGGCTGTAAAAAAGCGAGAAGACATAAAAAAAGGCAGGCTGTCTTTAAAAAAACATGGCCTCCTTCTGGTCTGCTCGCTTATAACTTAACAGCGCATTATACGCATGAGTGTGCCAGAAGTCTATGAGTTTTATTTATTAAAAGTAGGAAATGCTGGATTTCTTTAATTGCGTAGACGTGGATTGGTGTCTATTGCAAAATCCGTCATTTTTAGATCGACATCGTGAGATATTATGCAAATTGTCTAACAATTTATTGGTGGTTTTAGACAAAAGCGTTTTATCTTATCTTTAGCCAAAAAATCAACAATCAGTATAGAGGGGAATCATAATGGCTGAGAATCAAACTACAGCAGCAGCTGAAGAAGTGAAAGACGTTGTTGTTGAAAAAACTGCAAAAGCGAAAGAAGTTGTAGCTGAGAAAACGGCTAAGGCGAAAGAAGTTGTTGCAGAAAAAACAGCAAAAGCAAAAGAAGTGATTGCTGAGACTCAAGAGCAAGCAAAAGAAGTGATTGCTGAGACTCAAGAGCAGGTTAAAGAAGCTTTAGCCGATACTCAAGCAAAAATTGAAACTGAAGCAAAAGAGTTGAATCAAAATATTCAAACTCAACTTACGCAAATCAAGCAAGATATCTTACAGCGTATTGATGTGATCAAGACTCAATTGAACTCGTCTCAAGGTAACTTGGTTGAGCTCAAAAATGCATTGAAAACTGAGTTAAATACTTTAATCGAAGATTTAACCAAAGTGAGCAAAGAGCTTAAAGATGACATCAGTCAAATTTCAGTGAAACATAAAGATACTTTAGTGGATAGCTTTAAGCGTACTAAAGGTCAAGCGGTTGAAGCTTGGAACAAAGTACGTGCAAATTAAGCACTAACGACGTTAGATTAAAAAAGCGAGAAATTTATTTCTCGCTTTTTTTGTTTTAAAATTGATGTAACCAATCTCGTTTATTATGGAAGTCTGCTTGGGGACTACTATGCTGCATCGCAAAATACTGAACGCCTTGAGTGGTGTTCATTACTGCTGTTAAGCCTAAATATAAGTCAGACCATTTTAATTGATGTTGTTGCATAAATTTGGATAAATCTAAGCTGACATTCAAACCATAATGAGTGCGTTGTAAATGATTTAGCTCGATGTCGTATGCTGCAACCGGCGGCATATTTTCAGGAAAGCGGTATTCTTCAAATTGGTACACTTGCCAAGCTTGTGAAGGGGAGAGGTTGATTTCACGATAGAAATCTTGGTCTTTCACACCCACAAAGAGTTCAAAACAAGTGTTTTCCCACAAAAAGTCCTGACGTGGGTGTGCCGCGACTTTTTCTGGATAAATCAAAAACTGATTTGGATCACTCACCCAGAAAGCAACATTTAAGGTTGCTGGGGTTTGCTGCTCAATCGCTCCCACCACAGTAATACTGTGAAAACGATCAAAAGCAGAAAGATCATAACTTGCCATTGCGATTACTGACTTAGATGAGCAAAACGAACGAGGTTAGATAAGTGTTGATTTTGTTTTGCCGCTTTTTTGTAGAGCAAAACGATTTTACCGATCTTTTGTACTGCTTCAGCACCAGTAGCTTCAACAATTGCATCAACCACAGCTGCACGCGCTTCGCGATCTTCACCTGCAATCTTTACTTTAATCAATTCATGATCATTTAACGCACGATGCGCTTCTTCAATTACACTTTCTGTAAGCCCTTGACCACCAATCATGACAACTGGATTAAGTGCATGACCGATTTGACGTAAACGTTTACGTTCATGGATAGATAAA
Organism: Acinetobacter sp. NIPH 1852; assembly: GCF_022549455.1. NCBI lineage: Bacteria > Pseudomonadati > Pseudomonadota > Gammaproteobacteria > Moraxellales > Moraxellaceae > Acinetobacter > Acinetobacter sp. NIPH 1852. Next base: position 23,232 of record NZ_JAKZGG010000024.1, read on the forward strand.
GCTGCCATTGAAAATACCTGATTTGAAAAACGACCTAGTATAGCTTGCATCCCGATTCTAAGATAGATTCAGGATGCAAGCACTTGCGGTAAATGTATGGAAAACTGCTGAAATGAACCATGATGATGATCAAAAAACTGCAAAAGATCGTCGCATTGAATGGCTTCGATACTGTAATAAGCTGAATTTTCACGTACAATGATCAATCAGAGGTTTTTTGAAATTTAGAGAGTTATGGCGACACGCATTACCAATCAAAAATTGTCGAAAAGCAGTCGTGTGTGGATGAGAGAGCACTTAGACGACCCTTTTGTAAAAAAAGCGCAAAAGGAAGGTTATCGTGCACGTGCAGCATATAAGCTACTTGAGATCCAAGAAAAATATAAAATGATCAAGCCGGGTATGACGGTGGTTGATTTAGGTGCAGCACCGGGTAGTTGGTCGCAAATTGCGGGTAAATTGGTCGGCGCGAACGGTTTGGTTGTTGCTTCGGATATTTTAGCAATGGATGCATTGCCCGATGTGACCTTCTTACAAGGTGATTTCCGCGAAGAAGAAGTTTTCGAAAAATTGTTAAATATTTTAAATGGGCGTCAAGTAGATATTGTAATTTCAGATATGGCCCCCAATACATCAGGTAATAAGGCTGTTGATCAACCACGTCAAATTTACTTATGTGAATTGGCTTTGGACTTTGCTCAGAAGGTATTAGGACCGAATGGCCAGTTTTTGGTTAAAGTGTTCCAAGGTACTGGATTTGATGAGTTTAGAAAACAGGTGGTCGATAGTTTTGATGTGTTAAAAACAGCTAAACCAGCGGCGTCGCGTGCTCGATCAAAAGAGGTTTTTTTGATTGGACAAGGTCGTAAAAAGGCCTTGAAATAAAAAGTATACTTGCCAAGTTGTTAAAAATTGTGCATTTTGTACCTTTTAAGTTTTTTGCAACGCAAATTCATTGCTGTTTTTGTGAAGGTCAGCCAAGATTAGGTATGATCAAATTAGATTGATATGGGAATAAAGCCTTGAGCGATTACTTCAAGAATGCCGTATTGTGGCTCGTCATACTCGGTGTTCTGATTTTGATTTTTAGCAACGTCAGTGACCGAAATAAGCCTGCGGCGATGAAATACTCTGATTTCGTTGCAGCGGTGAATGCTGGACAAATTAAACAAGTCACCATTGATGGTTTAAATATCAGTGGTGAAAAAACTGATAGTTCTCCATTTGAGACCGTTCGTCCACAAGTAGAAGACACTCAGTTGCTACCAAGCTTAAACAAACAAAATGTCGTGGTTGAGGGCATCGCGCCACAACGCCAAGGCATTTTGATGCAACTTCTCATCGCAAGTTTCCCAATATTGCTTATTATTTTGTTGTTCATGTTCTTTATGCGCAACATGGGGGGCGGTGCCGGTGGTAAGAACGGCCCAATGAGTTTTGGTAAGTCAAAAGCCAAAATGCTATCTGAAGATCAGATCAAGATCACTTTTGTGGATGTTGCTGGTTGTGATGAAGCAAAACAAGAAGTGGTTGAAATCGTTGATTTCTTAAAAGACCCATCCAAATTTAAACGTCTTGGAGCAACAATTCCACGTGGCGTATTAATGGTTGGTCCTCCTGGTACAGGTAAAACCTTATTAGCGAAAGCAATTGCTGGTGAAGCTAAAGTTCCATTCTTTAGTATTTCAGGTTCTGATTTCGTCGAAATGTTCGTTGGTGTAGGTGCATCGCGTGTTCGTGATATGTTTGAACAAGCAAAACGAAATGCACCATGTATCATCTTTATTGATGAGATTGATGCAGTTGGTCGTCACCGTGGTTCAGGTACAGGTGGTGGTCATGATGAACGTGAGCAAACACTCAACCAAATGTTAGTCGAGATGGACGGTTTTGAGGGCAACGAAGGCGTTATCGTTATTGCTGCAACCAACCGTGCTGATGTTCTCGATAAAGCACTTCTTCGTCCAGGACGTTTTGACCGTCAAGTGATGGTTGGCTTGCCTGACATTCGTGGTCGTGAGCAAATCCTCAACGTACACTTGAAGAAACTTCCTTCTGTGACAGGTGTGGATCTCAAAATCCTTGCACGTGGTACACCAGGATTCTCAGGTGCACAGCTCGCAAACTTAGTCAATGAGGCTGCATTGTTTGCTGCCCGTCGTAATAAAAATACGGTGGATATGCATGACTTTGAAGATGCTAAAGACAAGATTTATATGGGGCCTGAACGTAAATCGATGGTGCTTCGCGAAGAAGAACGTCGTGCTACGGCTTATCATGAAGCAGGACATGCGATTGTTGCTGAAATCTTACCGGGCACAGATCCAGTTCATAAGGTTACAATCATGCCGCGTGGTTGGGCGCTAGGCGTTACTTGGCAGCTTCCTGAACAAGACCAAACTAGTCATTATAAAGACAAGATGCTAAATGAGCTTTCCATTTTATTTGGTGGTCGTATAGCCGAAGAAGTATTCATTAACCAAATGTCTACTGGTGCATCAAATGACTTTGAACGTGCAACCAAAATGGCACGTGCAATGGTGACCAAGTATGGAATGTCTGATGCACTTGGTGTAATGGTGTATGAAGATGAGAACCAAAGTGGATTCTTTGGTAATGTCGGTAGTCGCACCATTTCTGAAGCCACACAACAAAAGGTGGATGAAGAGGTACGCCGTATTCTCGATCAGCAGTACAAAGTTGCTCGTGATATCTTAGAAAGTAATCAAGATATTGCACATGCAATGGTAAAAGCATTGATGGATTGGGAAACCATTGATCGCGATCAAATCCGTGACATCATGGAAGGCCGTGATCCACAACCACCAAAAGTATATGTGGCTGAAAATCCAGTGGCTGATTTTGAACCGCCTAAAGATGGTCCATCTACACCTCCACCATTGCCAGCGATGGGTTAAAAGATTTGAAAATGAAAGAGCGACTTAGGTCGCTCTTTTTTTGTCTTGGTTTTGACCTAAGCTGAAAATAAATCATCAAACATTAAACATTGTTCTTGTTACTATAATGCGATTAAAGTGAGGAGCGTTTTGATGAAGTTGATGCCATTACCACAGCAGCAGTTACAGTGTGGTCGTTTTACATTAGATTTATCTCAGCCTCACATTATGGGAATCCTCAATGTAACACCTGATTCATTTAGCGATGGTGGGCAGTATCATCACCGAGATCAAGCCATCAAACATGCGCTGCAAATGATTGAGGATGGTGCAACTATTATTGATATAGGTGGTGAGTCTACTCGCCCGAATGCATCACCAGTTGCTATAGAAGAAGAAATCCGCCGTGTTATTCCTGTCGTTGAAGCGCTATCAGAATATGATGTGATCATCTCGATTGATACCAGTCAACCTGAAGTCATTCGCGCAGCCATTCAAGCAGGTGCACATATTTGGAATGATGTACGCGCATTAACTCGTCCGCAAGCCTTAGCAACGGCTGCTGAGCTCAACATTCCAGTGGTATTGATGCATATGCGTGGTGAACCAACCAATATGAATCAACTTGATCAGTATGACGATGTCACTGAAGATGTGATAAATGAATTACAACAACGATTAGATCAAGCGCTTGCTGCTGGGATTAGACCTGAACATATAATTCTTGATCCGGGGTTTGGTTTTGCCAAAAACGCACAACAAAATTTCCAACTGCTTAATGCGTTTTGGAAACTGACTCAAATGGGCTATCCAATTTTATCAGGCTTGTCACGGAAGCGTTTTATTGGTGAAGCATTAAATGGTGTTGTCGCCCAAGAGAGAGCGGTCGGTAGTGTGATGGGGCATTTGCTCAGTATTCAACAAGGGGCAAGCATTGTGCGAGCACACGACGTGAAAGCAACAAGTGATGCTGTAAAAGTTTGGAATGCAATGCGTTTAGCATAATTGTTACAGAGAAAGGGTGGAACTAGGGATACATTTAAATACGATGAATCTTTATTTTTGCATACAACAATTTGAATACCGCTATTCATTTGAAAAGACAAAATAAAACTTGGGGATTATAAAATGTATCAAGGCACAAAAATATTTTCACTTTCCTTACTCGGTTGTATGATCGCAGCTTGCCAACCGATGTCGAGTTCTCAGCAACATATGATCGGGGTGGGAGTATATGAACTGGCTCAAGCACCAAGTTTTGCACAGGCTGTTATGCCTATCCCCATATCGGAACAGCAGCGCCTAGAACAAGATACAGAGCAGTACCAAAAAAATGAAGTCAACCCTGTTGTTCGTGTGAGCCAGCAACCTATTTCCACCTTTAGTATAGATGTCGATACAGGTAGTTATAGTAATACGCGCCGTTTTTTAAATAACGGACGCTTACCACCTGTAGATGCTGTGCGCGTAGAGGAAATGCTGAATTATTTTGATTATCAGTATCCACAGCCTGTAGGTGTGCATCCATTTTCTGTGACCACTGAAACCGTAGATTCACCATGGAAACAAAATGCCAAACTCATCAAAATCGGGATTCAGGCCAAGGATTTAGCACTTGCACAACTGCCACCTGCAAATTTAGTTTTCCTTGTAGATGTATCGGGGAGTATGAGTGCGCCAGATAAGTTGCCATTGGTGAAGCAAACATTACGCTTGTTGACTGAACAATTACGACCACAAGATAAAGTCACGATTATTACCTACGCCAGTGGTGAAAAACTGGTGCTTAAACCGACTTCAGGTGATCAAAAAGATAAGATTTTAGCTGTTATTAATGCATTAAAAGCAAATGGTGCAACCGCTGGCGAGCAGGCGATCCAACTGGCATATCAGCAAGCTGAGAAAGCTTTTGTGAAAAATGGGATTAACCGTATTTTACTGGCAACAGATGGTGACTTTAATGTGGGGATCACCGACTTTAATACTTTAAAAGGTATGGTGGCTGAAAAGCGCAAAAGTGGTATTTCTTTAACAACGCTGGGTTTTGGTACTGGAAATTATAACGAACAGTTAATGGAACAATTGGCCGATGCAGGTGATGGCAATTATAGCTATATCGATAATAAAAATGAGGCCAAAAAAGTAGTTCAGCGTCAGCTTTCATCGACACTTGCAACGGTTGCGCAAGATGTCAAAATTCAGGTCGAGTTTAATCCTGCAACGGTCAAAGAGTATCGTCTGGTTGGTTATGAAAATCGCATGTTGAAACAAGAAGATTTTAATAATGATAAAGTAGATGCAGGGGATATCGGTGCAGGGCATCGTGTGACCGCATTTTATGAAATTATTCCCGTGGGTCAGCAGGGCTGGTTAAATGACTCGCGCTATCAAGCACAGACAAAGATCGATGCTGCTAAAAAATCAGAATACGCTTTTGTGAATTTACGCTATAAGCTACCGAATCAAGACAAGAGTATTTTATTGAATCAAGCCGTGAAAATGGGCAGTAAACCGCTTGCCCAAGCGCATAGTGATACTCGTTTTGCGGTCGCTGTTGCCTCTTATGCCCAACAACTCAAAGGTGGGCAATACAATGGTTCAGTCGGATGGGATCAGATTATTCAACTGGCACAACAGTCTGCTCAACCTGACCCGTATCAAATGCGTGAGGAGTTTGTCGAACTTGCTAAAATTGCTAAAAGTTTAAGCGCTAAAAAAGATTGAATATTCATGTTATAAAAGTGGTCGGTAACGATGAGTTAACCGACCATGAATAGTACTTATTTATAGCATGATGGAATAACAATCACGATGAAAACACCATTAATTAGATCAAGTGAATTAAGCGAACTCAATAACTGTAATGTCTGGTTGAAAATGGAGTCTGCTCAGCCTACAGGTTCTTTTAAACAAAGAAGTATCGGCAATGCTTGTCTAAAATACGTAGAAAAAGGGGCAAAGAAATTCATTAGCTCTTCTGGTGGCAATGCAGGTATTTCAGTCGCTTATATGGGAAAAGTACTTAATATCCCTGTCACTGTTATTGTGCCTAAAACGACTTCGCAAAAAGCGATTGATTTAATGCTGCAACAAGAAGCCGAGGTGATTGTCCAAGGTGAGTCTTGGGTGGAGGCCAATGAACTGGCACTTTCATTGGTGAATGATGAGGCTGTTTATATCCATCCCTTCGATGATCAATATTTATGGGATGGTGTTGCAACGATTATTGATGAAGTCGTTGCAGACGGCATCTATCCGAATGCTGTCATTTTATCAGTAGGAGGAGGCAGTTTAATCTCTGGAATTCATCAAGGTTTAAAACGGAATCATCTAGATATTCCAATTTATGCGATTGAAACGGATGGAACAGCTTCTTTGAATACCGCAATGAAGATGGGCAAGCATATAAAGCTAGATGAAGTGACGGGGATTGCAACAACACTTGCAGCAAAACAAGTCTGTGAAAATGCCTTTTTAATTTCGCAAAGTGAAAATGTTCAAGGTATGACTGTTTCGGATCAAGACGCGGTAACTGCATGTCTGAAATTTTTAGATGATCATCGAACATTGGTTGAGCCAGCTTGTGGCGCAACATTATCCATTCTGTATGATAAAAAAATTAGCTTTGCACCAACAGAGGATGTACTGGTGATCGTATGTGGTGGCGCATCTATTACCTTTGAACAACTTTCAAAATATGCTGAGCAATTTTCTGTACAAACAGTGGCTTAAATGTATCAATTAGCTTTAGCAATATTTTTCCTTATCCCTACAATGGGATAGGTTGAAATCGAATAAGGTTAATTGATCTAGAGTGGTCGGAAAAACCGCTTTTTTTATGCCTAAATATCGTGATTTTTGCGGGATTGTGGTATAAGCATGGCGTTTTATTGGCATATTATTTTTTATGTTTGAAAATTTACTCCTCCCCATGTTTGATGATGAATATTATCCCGATATTCTGGTTGCTGAAGTCAAACAACATATTCATCAGTTCGCAAAAAAAGTCAGTCGTTCTGGCTTATCTGAAACTGAGATTTATCGTTTTGCGAATCTGACTATCATCGAAATTAATGAAATGAAACCGCAGTTCGAAGAGCTGGATTCATCTTTAGATGATGCTGCGGCGGATTATATTGCTGAAGCAATGATGATGATCGTGCAAGAAGCGGGTTATTTCGATATTGAAATGGAAGAATTAATTGTGAATCGAGAGTGGTAGATGTCACTCTCGATCTTCAATTTCAAATAAAATTTCTAATGAGAATCTATCCATAGTTTGGGTAAAATAATTTGTCCTGAAACCCAAGCTTCTATTTTAGCTTGTTGAAATTTTTGATAATAAATACTTTCGCTATTGATCAGTAAACCCAAGGTATCACCCTGTTTCAGCTCCCCATTTATACTCGGTAGCTCAATGCTTTGTAGTGATTTATTGCGATCTGCTAAGTCTAAGGTAATCTGATCATAAATTTGTTTTCTGCCTTGATTAAAAGGGGCGGTTTGTTCATTTAAAACAACATATTTTCCCGTTTCTTTAGATTTTACTGCAACAGATATAAATAACACGGGATCACTTGATTCAGTTTTTGCTTCGACATTTAAGCTTAAGCGAGGCGCACCAGTGATATGCGTAACTTGCTGTGCCACATGAATCGGGACAAATACAGCTTGGGTTGTGGTTGCTGCGATCCATGTTCTATTTAGTGTGTAGGAGGTGGTTGGGTTTAAATCAGTGAGATGTGTGACTGGGCTATGATCCACGCATAATTCAGGCAGTTGCATTTTGGGTGTTTTATCTTTTAACTTCTGATCGAACCACATTAAGATCGTATCTTGCAAGTTATGGTCTTGTTTGTCGCTACAACGCACAGATTTTCCGATATACCAGAAAGGTGTTTGACCTGATGGCGACTGTTGTGCCAATGGTTGCAGATGTCCGCCTTGTACCCCGATTAAATGGACTTTGTGCCGCGCCTGTTTGATACATTCAGCGGCTTTTACGCCCTCATTGAACGGGAATAATATATCTCTAAATCCTTGAATAATCAGTGCATCTGCTTGAGGTGCTTGGTCATGTTCACAAAACCAGCGCGCTTGATGTGTTTTTAGAAAATCATAAGATGATGCATTGAGTTGCCCTTGTTGTGTTTCTCGATAGGCTTGTTTAAGTTCGGGGTCAAATTTATTCCAATTCCACCAATCGCCGATTAAATTTAAGAAACCAATCCAGTTGCTTTTAGGAACACCATTTGGCGCAAGACTATTTATGAGATCATACCAAGTGGTAATCGGAACAATCGCTTGTAAGCGTGGGTCCAATGCCGATGCGAGATACTGTACGCCACCTGCATAAGACTCACCGATCATGCCAGCACGAACGCCGTTTTGGTTTTCTGCCAATTGAGGCAGGTGCTTTTCAGCCCAGTTCAGAATGCTAATCACATCCTGTGCTTCTTTATCTGGATCAGCCAGACGGATTTTACCTTGACTATTACCATGCCCCCGCTGGTCATAACTAATCACCCAATAGCCTTGTTTCCATGCAGTTTTGGCGACTTGTCCAGTAGGCAATAGAAAGCCATATAAACTCAGTTCAGGACGCTTCATCCGAGATAAACCAAAGCCATGGGTATGTATGAGTAAAGGTGCTGTTTGTCCAACTTTTAAATGCGGCTGATAGACAGTAAAAGCCAACACTGTTCCATCCGAGCTGATGGTTTTGGCCTGATAATAACGCTGCTTTAACTCGACTGTTTTCTGATGCGCGTGAATGGGCGTCGGTGAGTGATAAGCACAACCTTGTATGATTAACGCAAAGCTCAAAAATATCCATAAAAGGTAAGTACGCATAGATTCTTTCATCCTTGAATAAATCTTTGAGAAGTCTAATGATCAGATACTATAATCTAAAGTGATAGATCATTTTACTGATCTATCACTTTTACTGTCTTATACATTAGGTGATTGCTTGCGATATGCATATAAAAATAGACCACAGCATAGGCATATCAAGCCAATAATTAAATGCGAACTGAGTGGCTCATGGTTGAGCGTGATTCCCCAAAGTGTTGCCAATACAGGAGTTATGATCATGATGAGCATCACTGTAGTCGGATTCAGTTTTTGAATTAAATGATAATAAAAAATCATAGCAAGGACTGAGGAAAATAATGCGCTATACAGCAATGCCATAGTGGCTTGTGGACTTGGCAGTTGTGTTGGAATTTCTGAGATAAAAAAGGGTAATAAACAGAGGTAGCCGATCCATGAAATTAAGGTCGAGCCAGCGGTTTGAGTAATTGGATGAACCTCTGCACCTACTTTTGCAACGGCTAACATCGAGAGTACATATAGCAAAACCGCAATAATTTCATAGACAATGCCGAGCATATCGAGCTGAACATCATCTGTAGCTAAACCCATTGTCAGTATTAAGCCGAGAAAGGCTAGAATTAAACCGCACCATTGACGTGGGTGAAAGTGCTCACGTTTTAAAATAAAGACTGCAATCAAACCCGACCATAATGGTGCTGTGCCATAAATAATTGAAATCATACCCGATGGCACACGTGTCGCGCCCATATAACAAAAAGTCATAGAACCAAATAACCCAATTGCACTTGCTGTATAACTGGTGATTGCTTTGAAATTTATGCTGAGTTTGAGTCCAAAGTAAAACAGACAAATAAAGGTAAGTGGAATGGCGAGACTGTATCGTAGAAACAAACCCCAAGCCCAATGAATATCTTGCACTGTCCATACCGCTGCTAACGGGGTAAATGACCAAATGAGAACAACTGCAATAAATTGACCGACTGGCGCAGGGCGTGGGGAAGTAGCGGCGACAGTCGGTTGTATCTGTGGCGGGGATATAAAACTTTTTTCATGCAATTGTGACATGGGGGGCTCCAGTAATAACAGTAGGTTTGAATGTTCAGAAATCAAGGCGAAAAAAAGGCCGCCATTGAGGCGACCTATGTTTCATGTCATGTTATTTTTTAACGCGTCATCGGATCAAATAACATTGCAAAGCCTCCTCGTATAGACATGCACACACGTCGCCACATTGCATTGGAGAGAATGCAATCTGCGATACATGCGAGATCCAGAGCGGGGACTTTGTTCATGTGAGTTATATTAAAAATAAGCTTAAGATTTTTATAGCATAAGGTCTGAATAAAAAATAGTCATTGTTCTCAATAAGCTTGAAAATATATCAATGCAGCTTGAAGATTTATAGTTGCTTAAATTTAAGATCTTTTCATAATGACATTATTCGATATTTAAACAGAAGTTTTCCCTTGTCTCCTTTAGAAATCATTGCCGTCTTGATGAGTATTATCGGTGTCACCTTGACCATTCAACGTCATATGTGGTGTTGGGGTTTCAATATTTTGGCTTGTGCATTGTACGCTTATCTTTTTTTCGCCTATAAATTGTATGCCGAAACCATTCTGCAATTCTTCTTTATCGCATTCAATTGCTATGGTTTTTATTTTTGGTTAAAAGGTAAACGTCAAGACCATGAGATTCGGATTGAGCCGATCGGCATTCAAATGGCAATTGCTCAAATCTGTTTGGCTGCAATGGGCGGGTTATTATTGGGTCTCATTTTAAAGCATTTTACGGATGCTGCTGTGCCGATGTTAGATTCTCAGCTTGCTGCATTTAGTTTACTTGCAACCTATTGGACCAGCCAAAAACATATTGCAACTTGGCTACTTTGGATCTTTGTGGACATCGTTTATGTGGGCATGTTTATTTATAAAGAACTGTTTTTAACAGCAGCTTTATATGCCGCATTTGTGGGCTTGGCGACTTATGGCTGGTGGCAGTGGCAACAGGTGCAACGAAAGCAGTTGATGAAACAAGCATAAATAAGGACAGCCGAGTTTGGCTGTCCTTATGATTGAGTGATTCGATTATTTAGACGGTGTTGCGAGATATTCTTTTACTGCTTGACGTGCAATCGCTGGATCATCAGCAAATACACCATCCACACCCGCTTTGAAATAAAGCTGTAATTCTTTGATTGATCCTGTTGGACAACGCTCGGCTGCTTTTGATGCTTCAGCACTACATTTTAAAGTCTCAGGTAAGAAGTTATTTTCTGGACGGAATGTATATGGATGTACTTTCAGGCCGACTTGATGAGCATCAGGAATAAACGACGTGGTTTCGGTCATGGCTGCATCTTTAAAGATATAAGGCTTCCACGGCCCAACGCCATTTGCATAGGTTGCAACATCTTTTAAGCCTTGTGCTGTCGCCATATCCGCATAGGTGGTTGAGATATTTTGCGCAACATAATCTGCTGGTTGTGCTGTTTTCTCATCATACAGTTGGATGAGCTGAGCATGTTTGATACTTTTATGTAGATCAAGCTGTTGTTTTAAATATTTTAAATTGCTCACTTCAAATGACTGTAAATAGATCGGGGCAATGTCACGGCTATATTTATATTTGGCTAATGTTTTTAGCAATGTATCTTCCATTGCCAAATTCTGTTTTTGGAAAAAAGTTGGGTGTTTGGTTTCGATATATAAACCAATGATTTTACCTGTTTTTTTATAATGCGCTTCAGCCAGTTCAATGATTTGCTCTAAGGTTGGTATGTGATATAAATCATTGTATTGTTGATTGGCTGGTCGATATTGTGGAATACGTTCACGCGCTTTAAGTTGTTGTAGTTCTTTGAGGCTAAAGTCCTCGGTGAACCAACCTTCAAAAGTGACGCCGTCAATGATTTTTGTGGTTTTACGATCGGAAAATTCTGGCAGGCTGGCAACATTGGTGGTACCGCTGATTTCATTTTCATGGCGGGCGATCAAAACACCATCTTTGGTTGAGACCAGATCAGGTTCAATAAAATCTGCGCCATCATCAATCGCTTTTTGATAAGCCTCAAGGGTATGTTCAGGTCGAAGTGCACTTGCGCCACGATGTCCGACCACTAAAATTTGTGGCAATTGATATTGTGGTTGATTGGCGTTGGATGACGCATTGTCATCATTGTTACAACCCACAAGGCCGATCAGACAGAGACTCGCGACTGTTTGCTTTAACATACATAAACTCATGTGTTTTTATTTGAGTCATTAGTGTGCTGATTGAATTTATCAAATGGATGACAAAGAGATGATCATTTGATGAAATTACAAATAATTTTTAGATAAAACAATCGAAATTGAGTATCCAATTTTACTCAATGTTAAAAAGAATATTCTATCAATCAAAATCTAATGCTTTTTTTCCCAATAGGGCCAGTTGATTTCAGGGCTAAAGTGATAATCTTTGTCTAGCCAATAGGACTGGGGTGGGGCATATTTATCTTTGAGTCCCATGATTTGCATGAGATTATTATCGAGTTCAGCGGTGTTGATGGTTTGAGTTCGATCTACACCTGTTGATGGCATATGGTCATACCACATAATGACTGGAACTTGATAACCAGCCTTGGTATTTGGACTATGTCCGGCATAATCCATCTCATGACCAACTTCATTACCGTGATCTGAAACAACGGTAAATGATCTAAAGTCTTGGTTCTTTTCAGCGATAAGTTTATCTAAAATCTGAGCCAATAAACTGTCTTGATACAAGATCGCATTGTCGTAGTGGTTACGCATAGAACGTATCCATGGATCAATATCATTTTTCTTGAGTAGCATTTCGACCGCATCATTACTGTCAGCGCTAAACTTATTGAAAGCCGCAGGATAGCGTTCTTTATAGTTTGGATGTGTGCCAATCATATGAAGAATGATTAACTTTTTAGGCTCAGGGTCTGCAAGGGCTTGCGCGTAAGCAGGGATGAGATTTTCATCTAAAGAGGTGCTGCTACGCCCAGAACGTGTATTTTTATACACGGCTTTATCCGCATAAGAACCGAACAATGAGGAAAGGTAAATATCATCTTGATTGCTGAGCCAGTAAATTTTATAACCCGCTGCTTTTGCATAAGCAAGTATGCTTTCGGGTGAGTAACGATCATGTTCAGACGCAGGACTTTCAGTTAAGAGTACTCGTAATGCATTAATGGTTGAGGGCGATGGTGAAAAAGCATTACAAAACACTTTAATTTGGTTGATTCTTTTTGAAAGCTCTGGTGTGGTGTCTCGCGTATAACCACATAGGCCGAGATCAAGACTGGTAATACTTTCAGACAAGACCAATACATGGGTTTGTTTCTGTCTAGTTGGATCTACAACGATTAGATTTTGTTTCGCACTACGATCCCATTGATGGTGAACATCTTTATGTTTTGTGATTCGATCTCTGAAGTTTTCAATTTTTTCCTGATAATTACTCCAAAATACAATCGGATGAACGTTACGTGATGGTTTCATCAGATAGCAAGTCAAAGTAAGAAGGACCAAAAAGATGATCCATGCACGATAAAAATGGCTGTGCCAAAGTTGTTTGAAGTTTTCAGTTTTTAAATACTTAAACGCAATATAGTGATAGGCGATCGTCAGCGAAACTAAACCTACCAGCACAGCAATAATGCTGATCGCGTGAAGCTGGAAAAACTCCCAAGTTTCGGTATAACTGGTATTTGCAATCGCTTCAATAATAAAATAGGCTTCATTGTCACTGCTAAATAAAATCCAAGTACTGGAGCGTAACAGTGAGTCGAACCAGAAAATCAGCCACCAAATGATGGACAGAATATACCAAGATTTTTTATTTTGAATGGCTGCCAAATATAAAAAAATTGCACCGGGTAGTGATAAAAAACCAAGTCTTAAGCCATCAGACAAGTTACCTGAAAAAATTAATAAACCGCCAGTAATCAAAGCTGGTAGCAAAATGAATAAGAGAATATTAAAGTTCTTCAGAGTGACCTTCATAGATGTTTAATAAGATTAGGAGCGCAATAAGCGTGCTACTATCGGTTTTAGATTCGCTGTTGTCAATCTGAATTTAGGAACTCATTGATCGCAAAGTAATTTCAATTTCTCATTTTTTTAGTTGTTTGAATTTAATCAGTTTATTTTGCTATGGATCTGTTTTAATGTGCGTGAAAAATCCATAATTTCTTCGTAATTCTGGCTTTTTGCAATGATATGTTAATAGGGATAGTGTTTCCTTATTGGCTCAGTAATGATCAGCGTTTATATTTGCCAATTTTATCTATCTTTTTGACAAATTGACTGTTTCAGGAATGGAATGAACAGCCATGTTATCTAAATTTTTTATTGATCGTCCCATTTTTGCAGGTGTCTTAGCGATTATCGTGATGGCTGTTGGGTTACTTGCTGTTCTAAATTTACCTGTAGAGCGCTATCCCGATATTGCTCCTCCTAGAATCACTGTATCGACCAATTATAGTGGTGCAGATGCACAAGCGGTTGAAGACAGTGTTACGCAAGTCTTAGAACAACAAATTAAAGGAATTGACCATCTTCTTTATTTTAGTTCAAGTAGTGATGCTAATGGTAACAGTCGGATTAGTTTGTTTTTTGCGCAAGGCACTGATCCTGATCAGGCGCAAGTGCAAGTTCAAAATGCAATTAATGGCGCAATCAATCGTTTACCAGCCGACGTACAAAGACAGGGGGTGAATGTTCGTAAATCGCTCAGTGATTCTTTTATGGTCATTGGCCTAGCCGATGCTTCTGGACGTTCTACCAATATCGATATCTCTGATTATTTAACCAATCATTTTGAGTTAAATCTGAGTCGTCTCGAAGGTGTTGGGGAAATCAGTGTTTTTGGCTCACAGTACGCGATGCGTATTTGGTTGGATCCTAAAAAATTACAACAATACCAACTCAGTGTCAGTGAAGTCCGTACGGCTTTAGAAAATCAGAATGCTCAAGTGGCAGCAGGTGCGATTGGGCAGTTACCGAGTGTAGATGATCAATATTTAAATGCCAAAGTCACCTCAGGCTCTTTATTGCGTACGCCTGAGCAATTTGAAAACATTATTCTCAAAGCAAATAGCGATGGCGGCATGGTCTATCTAAAAGATATTGCCCGAGTCGAGATTGGTGCAGAAAACTATCAGATTTTTAACCGAATCAACGGTTATCCCGCTTCGGGGCTTTCAGTTTCATTGGCTGTGGGCGCCAATGTGATGCAAACTGCGGATTTAGTTTACCAAGAAATAGAACGGTTAAAAAAAGGATTGCCTGAAGGTTATTTCGTGGTCTATCCACGTGATGATACCCCCTTTGTAAAAGAATCAATGTCTCAGGTGGTGACCACACTGGTTGAAGCGATCATTTTGGTTGTACTGGTGATGTTCCTTTTCTTACAGAATTGGCGAGCAACCTTGATCCCTGCGGTAACGGTTCCAGTGGTGATTCTAGGGACTTTTGCAGTGCTTGCTGTATTGGGAATGAGCATTAACACCCTGACGCTATTTGCAATGGTGCTTGCGATTGGGTTGTTGGTAGATGATGCAATCGTTGTGGTTGAAAATGTTGAACGGATCATGCATGAGCAGAAACTGGATGCAAAACAAGCCAGTATTCAGTCTATGCAAGAGATTAGCGGGGCATTGGTTGGGATTACCTTAGTATTGACAGCAGTATTTATCCCAATGTCATTTTTTACCGGTGCAACGGGGATTATTTATCGCCAATTTTCGATTACTTTAGTCGCAGCGATGTCTTTATCATTGCTGGTGGCATTGATTCTTACCCCTGCTTTATGTGCGATTTTATTAAAACCACAGCAACAGAAAGCCAAATGGGCCGTGTACTTTGAGCGTGGATTAGATCGTGTTCGAAGTTTTTATCTGAATGTCGCCAAAAAGGTGATACAGCTTAAATTTTTGTCGCTTGTCGCTTTATTGTTTTTGGTTGGTGCTTTTGCTTGGACCTATCGTGAATTACCCACCAGTTTTTTACCACAAGAAGATCAGGGGATCTTAGGTGTTCAGTTTCGCCTAGCTGAAGGCACGCCGATGAGTCAAACCCAAGTTATCGGCAAACAAATTTCAGACTATTTCTTGGCAGAAGAAAAAGATAATTTAAATGGCATCATGGTGATACATGGACGCAACTTCTCAGGCTCGGGTCAAAACCTAGGGCAAGCCTTTGTTTCTTTGAAACATTGGGATGATCGTCCAGGTGTGAAAAATAGTGCACAAGAAATTCGTGCACGTGCTATGAAGCATTTTGCTCAAAATAATCAGGCACGTATTATGGTAATGATGCCTGCGGTCATACGAGGGTTAGGCAATTCAGACAAAATCAATTTTTGGCTACAAGATACCCAAGGCTCTGGGCGAGATAGCCTCATTCGGTCTTTTGAAAATCTTCAACAGCAGGGCAATGCATTAAGTAGCATCGAAAACCTTGATAAAAAAAGCAATGATGATCAGGCTGTTCTCAATATTAAGATTGATCATCGTACTGCGATGCTACACAGTCTAAACATTAATGAAATTAATCGTACAATCTCGACGGCTTGGAGTGGAAGCTATATCAATGATTTTATTGATCGTGGTCGAATCAAACGTGTTTATTTGCAAGGTGATGCACCTTATCGTTCTAAACCTGAAGACTTGAGCTTTTGGCATGTGAAAAATGCACAAGGACAAATGATTCCCTTTACTCAATTTAGCCAAGTTGAATGGCAGGGCGCACCACCCTTGTTGGAACGTTTTATGGGCTATCCTGCGATTGAATTAGAAGCTGATGCCGCCAGTGGTTTTAGTAGTGGTCAAGGCATGCGAGCAATGGCAAATATTGTGGCACAAATGCCTGAAGTGGGATTGGCGTGGAGTGGTCTATCCTATCAAGAACAGCAATCAAGTAATCAAGCGATTTGGTTATATTTGATTTCGATTGCTTTTATTTTCTTGTGCCTAGCTGCTTTATATGAAAGCTGGTCTATTCCTTCGGTGGTCATGGCAGCTATTCCACTCGGTATCGGGGGAACGATCTTATTTAGTTACTGGTTTGGTTTTGCCAATGATATTTACTTCCAGATCGCACTGCTCACCACCATCGGGTTGTCTTGTAAAAATGCCATCTTAATGGTTGAGTTTGCAGCCAGTTTACAACAGCGGGGACGCAATGTTCTTGATGCTGCGCTTTATGCTGCTGGACTACGTTTACGTCCGATCCTTATGACCTCAATTGCATTTGGTGCAGGGGTGATTCCGTTAATGTTCTCGACAGGTGCTGGGGCACTC
Source organism: Acinetobacter sp. NIPH 1852 (assembly GCF_022549455.1). Lineage (NCBI taxonomy): Bacteria > Pseudomonadati > Pseudomonadota > Gammaproteobacteria > Moraxellales > Moraxellaceae > Acinetobacter > Acinetobacter sp. NIPH 1852. The sequence goes on from NZ_JAKZGG010000024.1 coordinate 40,284, forward strand.
AGCCGTCAAGCCATTGGCTATAGTGTTTTTGGTGGTGTTGTCTTCGGCACAGTGCTTGTTCTTATTTTCATTCCTTTAATGTATGTGTTGATCCGATCAATTTTTAAAGGGAAAACCGTTGCAGTGAGTTGAGTTTTTAAATATTTTTGCGCTTAAATATTTTTGATAGAAACAAAAAATCACATATTCCATGTAGATAAAGGCTTGCGTCCGCTTGACTCAAGCCTTTACTATGCACGCGCCGTATAAACGGTTAATTGAGGATTAATTGCCTAAATGGACACGCAGAGTTGTAGTTTATTACGAATTACACATTATTTTCATAAAAATCAGAATGAAGGTCGTTACTCGACAGTAAAATAATATGCTGTGTCTAACTCTTCATTGCTGATCTATTGTAGTGAAGAGGTAGAGATGAGCTACAACAACTTTTTATATTTATTGCAAGATGCATTAGAAAAAAACCATGTTGAACTTGCACTTGCATCGCTTGAAACTTTCCCCGCAGTTGATATTGCTGATCTTTTGACGCAGCTTCCAATCGAACAAAGCCAATTGTTATTGAAGCATTTGCCTGATAGAGCTTATGTTTTTTCTTATCTTCCGCCAAATGAACAAGTCAAACTCGCCAAAGCAATGCCAAGAAATATTCTGGCTGAAATCGTCGGTGAAATGTCATCGGACAAACGAGCTGATGTTTTTAAATGCTTAGATAAACAACAACAAAAAGCATTGCTTCCTGCACTGGCCCAAGCTGAAAGAGAAGACATTCGTCAACTTTCATCATATCTAGAGGGAACCGCAGGGGCGATTATGAGCTCCGAATATGCGACCTTAAAACCCAATATTATGGTCAAAGATGCAATTAAAATGTTGCGTCTTGAAGCACCAGATACAGAAACCATTTATTTTGCTTATGTATTGGATGAAGCACGAAAAATATTAGGAGTCTTGTCATTAAAACAATTGATCCTTGCACCTGCAACGCAGAATATTAGTGAGCTGATGGTTACCCATGTTTTGACTGCTTATGTAGATACCGATCAAGATGAGGTTGCTAAAACCATCGCAAGATATGACTTATTGGCACTCCCAATTCTTGATCATCAAGACATGATGGTCGGGATCGTGACCTATGATGATGCGATGGATGTCGCCAGTGAAGAAGCAACTGAAGATTTCTTAAAAGTCGGTGCGGTGAATGCATCTTCGAAACTGAGCATTAAAACAGCCCCAATTTTACAACTGTATCAAAAGCGCGTTTTTTGGTTGGTATTTTTAGTATTTGGTAGTTTGCTTTCTGGGATTGGGATTGCACATTACGAGGATGTCATTGCACAAAATCTAGTATTGGTCTTTTTCTTACCTCTTCTGGTCGGTAGTGGAGGGAATGCAGGTTCTCAATCTTCAACTTTGATGGTACGTGCTTTGGCAACGGGGGATGTGCAATTTAAAGATTGGTTTGCGCTGCTCGGTCGGGAAAGCTTAGTTGCCTTCTGCTTAGGTGGCACGATGGCGATCGCCGTATCATTATTGGGTTATTTCCGTGGAGATGAATTAATCGCACTGGTTTTAGCATTGAGTATGATGGGAATCGTGTTAATGGGCTGTTTGATTGGTATGAGTCTGCCATTTATTCTAAATCGATTTGGGCTAGATCCAGCAAGTGCGTCAGCGCCATTAGTCACTTCAATATGTGATGCGACTGGAGTGATTGTCTATCTATTTATTGCTTCTATGATCTTATTTTAGTTGTAAAAATAATACCCTCTCGATTTAAAAAGTATTTATGATCAAGCTATAAACTTGGTTTAAGGTTGGGCAAATGTCAGAACAAAAAAAATTAACTCAGCAGCAAGCAATCGTTGTGGAGCGTGATTTGGCGAAATTCGCCAATACGATGGACAACTTGGTACGAATTCCGTTCACTAAGCAAGGTGTTGGTGCGGATGCAGCATTGAGTACGATTCCTTTTGCGGGCGATATAGCAGGTTTTGTTCTGACATTATATGCGTTCAAAAAAGCCAGAGAAGTGGGTGTTCCGCAACATAAACTCAATGGTGTGGTGAAACTTGCGATCTTAGATATGTTGGTTGGTTTTGTACCGATTGTAGGGACTTTATTTGACGTGTTTATTCGGCCAAGCCGTAAAACCCTTGAGATTGTACATAATCATATCCGTGAGGAATATCAAGTACACAGTGATATTCATGTGGTGCATCCATTTTTGCATGAATCTCTAGAGCAAAAACAGAAAACCTCAGCATTTTGGCGTAATCCGATTGTGAGCTGGGTTTGGCTGCGGATACCTGATTTGCTCGGCATCGCCGTTTTGATTTTACTTGTGCTTGCACTTTGGCTTGGCTTGAGTTACGCGTGGCAGTTGTATCAGTCTTTTACAATCGGTTGATTTTGAACTAAAAATAAAGCCTCCAATTTGGAAGCTTTATTGATGTATCTGTTTGGATTAGTGAACGTTTAATTGCTTTAATGCAGCAACACGTTGTTCAATGCTTGGGTGGGTGTGGAACAATGCAGCTAAGCTAAAACCTTGTTCTTTACCTTCCGCGATTGCAAATGCTTTCATTTCTTTCGGCATTTGATCTGGCATTTCTGATTCTGCTTGTAAGCGAAGTAGTGCAGAAATCATTGCATCTTTACCAGCCAAACGTGCACCTGCTTCATCAGCACGATATTCACGTTGACGAGAGAACCACATTACGATGGTTGATGCCAAGATACCAAATACGATATCTAGAGCAATCGTAATCGCAAAATAGGCAATTCCTGGCGCTTCGCCATCTTCACGACCAAATACATTACGGTCAATAAAGTCCCCAGCAATACGCGCAAAGAACATAACGAAGGCATTGACTACACCTTGGATCAATGCAAGGGTAACCATATCACCATTTGCAACGTGACCAATTTCATGCGCAAGTACAGCACGAAGTTCATCTTTGTTCATACGTTCTAATAGACCTGTTGAAACAGCTACTAGTGCGTCGTTTTTATTCCAACCTGTTGCAAATGCATTAGATTGATAAGATGGGAAGATACCAACTTCAGGCATTTTAATACCTGCACGTTGGGATAATTGAGCAACTTCTTGTAATAACCACGCTTCGGCTTGATTACGAGGTGCATTCGGGTCGATTAATTCGGTCCCAGTGGTTTTTTTAGCCATCCACTTTGATAGGAATAGGGAAATCAAAGAACCTACCATACCAAAGACAAGGCAGATAACCATTAGGTTGCCTAGATTTAAGCCACCCGCGCCATGGTAACTACCGACACCGAAGAGTGACAAAATAATGCCAGCTACAACCAGTACCGCGAGGTTGGTTAGCAAGAACAAACCAATCCGCATCATTGAGAAAACCCTCTTATAAAGAAAAAGTGATCTGATTTATAAATATAAATCACCCCAATAATATGCAGGTTGAACCCCAAAAATTCAAGGGAAAAAATAGCTGTTATTGCATGTTTGCAAACAAAATAATGAATCTACAAAGAAACAAGCACTTAAAACTAATTTTAGCGTGAAAAAAGTAACAAATAATTGCTAGTTATCGTTGTTTTAATGTACATATTAATCCGTTAAACGGATATGGGCAGAAGCAGTGGCATTCGCTGTGGAGTAGCTGCCTGCTGGTGCATCTGTAAAGGTACCATCGGCCAAAGTGATGATTTGTCGATTGTACTGTCTTGATGTTGATGCGGTTTCGGCATTTGTACTGCTATTTGAGCCCGAATAATTAACCGATTGTGCGATCACTTGCCCATTGGTTGAATGAGCTGTCGGTTGAGATAAATTGGTCCCTAAACCTGATACATAGAGGTTTTGATAACGACTAGTGACACGACGAACATAATCCTGTGTTTCTCGGAATGGGGGGATGCCTTTATATTTATCGACATTGCCTTCTCCTGCGTTATAGGCAGCCAAGGCCAAGCGTGTATCACCTTTAAAGCGTTTCAGTAACCAACTTAAATACTTTGCACCCGCAAAAATATTTTGCTGAGGGTCGTAAGCATCCGAGACATTGAAGCGTTTAGCTGTCGCTGGCATCAACTGCATTAAGCCTTGGGCACCGACAGGTGAGCGTGCATTGACATTGAAACCAGATTCAGTGTGCATTACCGCTTTTATTAGGCCTTCTGAAACACCATGTTGTTGCGCTGCTTGACGGATCAAATGGTCGAAAGTATTTCGGTTACGGCTATAACTGGGTAGAACTGAAGCTTCGCTATTGCCCCAATTACGATAGCTATGGATATTGCTATCGGGATAATAAGTTGCTTTAACCACTTTTAAATGGCTGTACTCAGCTTTCTTTTTATTGGTCAGCAGTGTAGTACCATTGCTATCTTTAAATTGATAGATGGTTTGGCCAGCGTGCGCAGATACTGTTGTATTAAAAAAACCGATTGTCCCCAAATACAACATAAAAAAATAAGTTATTTTGTTCATCGTTATAATATTCACAAAAGATGAGCTTTAATTCATTTCAGCAGTGTAACAAAAAAATCTCTAAAAAGTACTTTCGCTACATTTTTTTATTTTTCTACTGTCTAACAAAAAATCAAGTCCTTTTGCTCGAATGTTCAGCAAAAAAAAAATTAAATTTTTTTTAAAATTTAAGTGTTGACTTATATAAGCTATTGTTTTTAATGGGTTAAAATGATTGGTTAAAAAATGATCAATTTGATTGAAAGCCTTATTCTAAGATAAAAAAAGTTTGTCAATAGCGAAGAAATCCACAATTTTATCCACAGTTTTTGTGGAAAACTGTGGAGAAGTCTGAAATATAAGCAATCTAGACGATTTTGATAACTTTTGATCAGAATTTTACCAGTATGAAACTCAAATATGACGATTGAGAGAAATTGAAAAATTCTTTAGGTGCGCATTTTTTCGGAATGGGATAAAATCTTGCGGTATTTTGTTTATGAGTAAATCACGTCTATGTACGCGCCAGTGGAGTCCAACCAAGGATTTAATTTCAAGCCAGAGCTTCCTACTAGTTCGGCCTATTATCGCTTGTTGAAAAAACTACGTCGCCAAGTGGGGCATGCAATTCGTGACTACAAGATGATCGAAGATGGCGATAAAGTCATGGTATGCGTATCGGGTGGTAAGGACAGTTATACCTTGCTCGATATCTTGCTGCAATTCAAACGTATTGCGCCGATTAATTTTGATATTGTTGCCGTTAATCTGGATCAAAAGCAACCTGGCTTTCCTGAGGATGTTTTGCCACGTTATATGGAAGAAAACAATATTCCATATTATATCCTTGAAAAAGATACCTATACCATTACCAAGCGCTTAACACCTGAAGGTAAGACTTATTGCGCCGTATGTTCTCGATTGCGTCGCGGTTCACTCTATGGCTTTGCCCAAGAAATTGGTGCGACGAAAGTGGCTTTAGGTCACCACCGTGATGATATTTTAGCGACATTCTTCCTGAACTTATTCCATGGTGGTAGTTTGAAAGCGATGCCACCGAAACTGCTGTCTTCAGATAAAAAGAATATTTTGATTCGTCCTTTGGCTTATGTTGAAGAAAAAGACATTATCAAATATGCAGAAATGCGTCAGTTCCCGATCATTCCATGTAACTTGTGTGGATCTCAAGAGAACTTACAGCGCGCGATTCTGAATGACATGTTGCGTGAGTGGGATAAGCAATATCCTAAGCGTTTACATAGTATTTTTGGCGCATTACAAAATGTATCGCCATCGCAGCTAGCTGATCGAGAGTTATTTGATTTTGAAGCGTTGGATGAACAGCGTGAGTTCGATATGAAAGATCCAGAAGAATTGAAAAATCGTCTAGATGTGGTGAATTTAAGTTTCGCTGCTGAATAAAATGTAATAAATTTTTTAAAGGCACTTTGTTAAGTGCCTTTTCTTTATAAATTTTTTAAAAATTGAATCCTACGTACAAAAAGTCATAGCCTAAAATAAAATATACGTGCTATAACATGGCACAAGCAAATTGCTTCATGTGATGTCGTCTGGATAGATGGCACAAGAAATTGAACAAATATATTTGAGGAATAATCATGGCTGCATTTTTAACTGATGATTGGTTTGCAACTGTCGATACACTTACTGCTGAAGCAGGTGATTTAAACTTGCCACCAGCACTGGCGAATTTGGCAATTAACTTGGTTGTAACAGATGCAGCTGGTAATACAGAGTTAGCTTTAGACGCTGGTAAAATCCAAAAAGGATTATCAACCAAGGCTAAAACAACTTTAAACATGGATGCTGAAACTTTACGTAAAGTATTCTTAGAGTTTGATATGGCTGCTGCAATGCAGGCGTTCATGACAGGTAAAATCAAAGTACAAGGCGATATGTCTCAACTTATGGCTTTACAGACGGCTAAGCCAAGCCAAGAACAAAAAGACTTATTCAAGAAAGTACTTGAGCAAACTGCTTAAATTCTTTTAAAAAAAAGCTTACCCATTCGGTAAGCTTTTTTTTATTTTTAAATATTAATTAGATCACTGGTTTTAATGTGTTCTAAGTAAGCACGAATACGTTTGACGTATTGCACGGCTTGTTTATGTCGACCATTTTTAGCTTGGTTACGCTGTAAATAATCATATAAATTTACCCATTGATTTGGGTCTTTACCTTGCGCTTTGATCCGTTTCTGTGCCTGACTTACTGCACCTGGCCCCATATTATAAGCCACTAAGGCATACCAGTTACGGTCAGGGTAGGGAACATTGGCAAATTGATCCAGCATCAGATCATAATACTTGGCACCACCTTGGATGCTTTGTACAGGATCAACACGGTTGGTTACACCCATCGCTTGAGCCGTACTATTCGTCAGCATCATTAAGCCACGTACGCCAGTAGGCGACACTGAAGTGGGTTTAAGATAAGATTCTTGATAACCAATTGCTGCCAATAAATGCCAATCTAAATTGTATTTAGATGCACTTTTCTTAAAGCTCGCTTTATAGATGGGTAAACGTTGATTCAAATCTTTTTGAATCGTTGACCAAGATTCGGGTTTAACCACATTGCGGTTGTAAAAAGAAGCAAGCTGCTGTGTTGTACCCAATTGTTTACTTTGGCAAATAAAACCACTTGCTGTCAGTGTGAGCGGATCATCAGCTTGTTTAAATACCCAATTGAATTGAGGATTTAAACCATTTTTGCTTAAGCTATCTTGATCGCCACAACTTGCTGAAAAAGAAACCAATTGTTTATTTTCAATCTGATTTAGATTCGCTGTCGTCATGGCCAGATTGGCTTTGCCTTGGGCGATCCATTTTAATGCAGTTGCATTATCTGGAACTGTTTTAAAATCGAGCTTTACATTTAAACTCTGTGCATAGTTTCGTGCTAAATCATAGCCAAAACCATGTAAAAACTGATCTTCTTTAAATACGATCGTTGGATTTTCAACTGCAACCACGGTTAATACATTGCTTGCCAAAACACTATTGTATTGATGTGATTTTTCAGCGCTCAAGCTATTAAAAGGGAGAATGACCACACCTAATGCTAAAGCTTGAAATGGAAGTTTGGAAGATAAAGAGTTAAGGCTAAGCCTCGACCCAGAACTTGAATTACTGTGCATGTTGTCTCCGCTACAGGTAATTTATGCCCTAAAAGTTCAGCAAAAAAATGCTCTAACTTTTTAAAGTTGATAAATTCAATAAGGGTGGGCAAATCATGACGCCATTCAAAATGACATTGAATTAATCTGGAAAAATGATGTTCGTGTTACACATCATTCACAAAGTGTATAAAAAATAAACAAAAAGTTAACTTAGGGGCGCATAATAAGCGGCAAAAATAGGATTGTCAAATTTTGAACAATAAAATACTGAGAGATTCATCACAACCGCATGATTTGAAAAAGAATAAAATTTATACACTTTAGTGATGTTGAAATAAGGAATACAATGCAACGACTTGTAAACAGACTGTTATATTAGCGTATTTTTTTCTTATGAAATCAAATTTAATTACTCGTAATGGACATGATTTGTTAGTCGCAGAGTTAAAAAAACTCTGGCATGAAGAACGCCCTGAGATTACTAAAAAAGTAAATTGGGCTGCTAGTTTAGGCGATCGGTCTGAAAATGCAGATTATCAATATAACAAACAAATACTTAGGAAAATTGATCGTCGTGTTCGATATCTGGGAAAACGTCTCGAAGAGTTGAAGATCATCGATTATGTACCCGAACAAGAAGGAAAAGTTTATTTTGGTGCTTGGGTTGAGATCGAAAATGATGCAGGCGAAAAGAAATCACTGCGTATCGTTGGTGTTGACGAGATCTATGATCATCATCCCCAACATATCTCAATTGAATCACCAATGGCACGTGCATTACTTGGTAAAGCCGTTGATGATGATGTTGAAGTCGATACGCCGCTTGGGAAAAAAGTATGGTATATCAACTCAATTCGTTATGAAAAAAACGAAAATTGTTAAAATAACAGGGTGTTGATTTTATTTTGATCATTTGATGCATGATTTTGCATAAAAGGTTTGCCAAGGAGCGGTTTTATTTATATGATAGCCGCCATTGGAAGCGTGGCAGAGCGGTTTAATGCACCGGTCTTGAAAACCGACGAGGGTGTGAGTCCTCCGTGAGTTCGAATCTCACCGCTTCCGCCAAATT